>JBGPYM010000075.1:0-12312 GCA_041493205.1 Bacteroidota bacterium | reverse complement strand
CATGCCCGTACACGAGAGGATCGAGACCGTCTACCGCTGGTGGACCCGGAAGGAGGCGCTTGCAAAGGCTCTCGGGGAAGGGCTCGCGCAGCCTCTCACACGATACCAGGTTGTACCGCCATTTGTTACCCGGGAGGGTGGCGGCCCTGCTGGAAGGCATCCATGGGGTGTCTGGGATATATCGCCATACCCGGGATATGTAGCGACACTTGTTGCGAATGGCGCCGTCCGGTCCGTCCGGCTCCTTGTCCATGAACCGCGTGGTTTGATTGCGTGATTGGCGAACAAAAAATAGAAGAGAGGAAACCTTCCGGTTCCGCATCAGCGGCAAGGCCGCATGGAATCCCGCGGCGCGCGGCCGGTGGGGAGATCCCTCCCTCGTTTGCCCAGCAACGACTCTGGTTCCTTGATAAGCTTGAACCCGGGAGCTCGGCGTACAATGTGCCTGTCCTGCTCCGCGTGCAATGTACGCTGGACGTCCCTTCGCTCATTCGCAGCCTGGAGGAGATCGTCCGCCGTCATGAAGCGCTCCGGACAGTCTTTCCGGCGCCGAACGGTCAGCCGGTCCAGAGCATCCTCCCCCCGTTCAGCATAGAGCCCGGAGGAGAGGATCTGCGCCAACTTCCGCGCGAGAGCAGGGAACGCATTGGATTGGAGCGCGCAACAGAAGAGACAAGGAAGACTTTTGACCTGGCCCGTGGTCCGTTGTTCCGGGTCCATCTCTGGAAGCTTGAAGACGACCTTCATCTTCTCCTGCTGAGCATCCATCACATTGCCTGCGACGGGTGGTCCGTGGGGATCATTATTCGTGAACTCGCCGCATTGTATGAGGCCTTTTCCGCGGGGGCTCCGTCGCCCCTGCCTGAGCCTGAGATACAGTACGCCGACTTCGCACTCTGGCAGAGGGAGTTTCTCCGGGGGGAGACTCTCAACAGGCAGATGGCCTACTGGAAAAAACAGCTCCACGGCGTTCCGCCCCTTCTTGAGCTGCCGCTTGACCGTGCGCGTCCGGCCGTCCAGAGCATGCGGGGGCGATGGCATGAACTGGCGATACCTCAGGCGCTGGCGGACGATGTGAAACGTCTCAGCCGGAAAGAGAACGTCACGGTCTTCATGATGCTGATGGCGGCATTTCAGACCCTGCTCTACCGGTATTCCGCGCAACAGGATTTCCTGGTCGGAGTGCCGATTGCGGGCCGTGTCCGCGTGGAAACCGAAAACGTCATCGGTTTCTTCGTCAACACGCTTGCACTGCGCGCCGACTTCTCTGAAGATCCGACGTTTTCCGAAGCGCTCAAGCGTCTGCGCGCGGCGTCCCTTGGGTCCTTCGATCACCAGGACCTCCCGTTTGAAAGGCTCGTGGAGGAGCTGAAACCGGAGCGGAGCCTCAGCCATCATCCCCTGGTGCAGGTCATGTTCGCGTTTGAAAATGCACCCATGCCTGCGATGGGGAAAAGCGGTTTGAAACTCACCCCGCTGCGGATTGAAAGCGAACGAGTGAAATTTGATCTGAGCCTCACCCTCTACGAAGAGAACGGGTTCGCGGGATATCTGGAATATGCCAGCGACCTGTTGGACGCGGACACCGTCCGCCGGATGGATGGTCATTTCCAGACGCTCCTGCGGGGAATCGTGGAGAATCCGCAGCAGCGCGTCTCGATGCTCCCGCTCCTCGCGGAATCTGAGCGGAGAATTCTGATCCCTGTGCCGCAGGTGACGGCCTCCGGTGAACGCCCGACCGTGCAGGGACTCTTTGAGGAACAGGTGAAGAGGGCCCCCGGCGCGATGGCACTTCTGTCGGGGAAAACCCGGATGCGGTACAGTGATCTGAACAGCAGGGCAAACCAGCTCGCAGGGAGACTGCGCGCGCTCGGCGTCGGGAAGAACGTCATCGTCGGCGTCTGCATGGAGCGGTCGCCGGCAATGGTGGTCGCTCTGCTGGCGATATTCAAATCGGGAGGGGCGTACCTCCCTCTTGATCCGGAATATCCAAAGGAGAGGGTGGAGTTCATTCTCCGGGACACCGGCGCTCCGCTTCTTCTCACCCATTCCTCGATGCTCGAACGACTCCCGGAACTCGCGATACGGGTGCTCGCAATGGATGCGGAAGCCGCCGCCATCGGAAAAGAGTCACCCGGCAACACCGGCGTTGCCGCGGATCCGGACGACCTGGCGTACGTGATTTACACGTCGGGATCCACCGGCATGCCCAAGGGTGTCGAAATTTCACATGGCGCAATTGGTTCCCATTGCAATGATTGCCGGAAGGCGTATGGCCTTGCACCCGACGATCGTGTATTGCAGTTTTCCTCCCTGACGGCCGATGTCTCGCTGGAGCAGATCCTGCCCACACTCGCGAGCGGATCGACCCTCGTCCTCCGGGATCCGGAAATATGGAATCCGGAGGAGTTCCTCCGGAAGCTGCGCGACCTGCGTCTGACGGTCGTGAACATTCCGACCGCATACTGGCATCACCTCTCCCGGGAGTGGGCCGACTTGCCCGACGCTGTCCCGACGTACGGCCTCCGCCTGATGATCGTCGGCGGCGAAGCCATGCTACCCGAGAGCCTCACTCTGTGGCAGCGGACGGCGATGAATTCTGTCCGGCTTCTCAATGCGTACGGACCGACCGAAGTGACGATAACCGCGACGACGTATGAGATCCCGCCGCGTGCGGCCGGCGGCGAATCCCCTGTAAGGATCCCGATCGGTGCTCCGCTCGGAAATCGTACCGCATACATCCTTGACGGGAACCTTCAGCCGGTGCCGGCGGGGGTTGCGGGTGAGCTGTATTTCGGCGGCGGGAGTGTCGCGCGCGGATACCTTGCCCGCCCTGAACTGACGGCGAATGCATTCCTTCCCGACCCGTTTCGTGCGGAGCCGGATGCACGGATGTACCGGACGGGCGACCTTGCCCGTTTCCTGCCGGATGGCAACATCGAATTCCTCGGCCGCAAGGATCATCAGGTCAAGATCCGCGGTTTCCGCATCGAGCTTGGAGAGGTGGAGACAGTGATGACGCGGCATCCCCTCGTTCGTGAGGGTGTCGTCGTCGCGCGACGGGAATCGCCCGGGGGGGAGAACCAGCTCGTCGCCTATGTCGCCTGGCGGACCAGTGATGCGGGTAACGTCGCATCGTTGCGTTCGTACATGAAGGAACACCTCCCCGACTACATGGTTCCCGGCATCGTCGTTCCCCTCGACGCGCTGCCGCTCACCACCGGAGGGAAAGTGGACCGCCGGGCCCTGCCGACCCCCGATCCCGTGCAGAACCAGCGCATGTTCGTCGCGCCGCGCGATCCACTGGAGAGACAACTTTCAAATCTCTGGGAACGGATTTTCACCGTCCGTCCGATTGGCGTGCGGGACAATTTTTTTGAACTGGGCGGCCACTCGCTTCTCGCGGTCCGGCTTTTTGCACAGGTGGAGAAGTTGACCGGCAAGAATCTCCCGCTGGTCACGTTGTTCCAGGCGCCTACCATTGAGCTCCTTGCGGGGATCCTCCGGCAAAAGGGGTGGGAAGCGCCCTGGTCGTCTCTCGTGCCGATCAAAGCGGGCGGGTCAAAATCCCCGTTCTACTGCGTCCACGGCGTGGGAGGCAATATCCTGGAGTTTGAACACTTCTCGCGGTACTTTGATCCCGACAGGCCATTGTACGGAATCCAGGCGCAGGGGCTGGACGGGAAACGGCCGCGGCACCGGAGCGTGGAAGAGATGGCCGCCCATTACGTGAAGGAGATTCGGGAGCTTCAGCCCGAGGGACCGTACTATCTCGGCGGGTCGTCGTTCGGAGGACTCGTCGCCTATGAGATCGCCCAGCGCCTTGTCGCCGACGGACAGAAAGTCGGTATCCTTGCGATGTTCGATACCAATGCACCCGGGTATCCCAGGTATCTCCCGGCCGTAACCTCTTTTCGCCGGAGACTGAATCACATGCGCTTCCGGGCGGAATTGCACTGGAGCAACATCAAGGTTGCCGACGGTCCGCTCCGCCGCGAGTACATCAGCGCGAAGGCGAAGCGGTTCGTGAGACAATACCGTGTGAAAAGCTGGAGAAAGATACAGTCCATCGGGAAGAAAGTGGAGCGGCTCCTCCTCCCGCGTGCCATTCGCGAGGTGAACAAAGGGGGGCATCAGGCCAACAAGACGTATGAGCCGGTTCCGTACCCGGGGAAGATCACACTCTTCAGGGCAACGGAGCAGCCGTACGGCATTGTCACGGACACGACCAACGGATGGGGCGCGTACGCGAACGGGGGAGTGGAAATCCATGATATCCCCGGTCATCACGGTGCGATCGTGCGGGAGCCGCGGGCGGGAATTCTGGTCCGCGCGCTCACGGCGTGTCTGGACACCGCCGGGGATGACGCCCGCGTCAGCGACAGCGATCGACAGAAAGGAGAGGCAACGTGGAAAGCAATATAACGGTGGCCGCAGACGAAATCCTCGAGGTTGCACGGGCGACCCTCCTCGCTGAAGCGGATGCGATCCGCGTGGCCGCCGAGCGGCTCGGCGATAATATGCCGCGCGCCGTGGAGCTGATCCTCTCCTCGCGTGGCAAGGTCGTGATCATCGGCATGGGCAAGTCCGGACATATCGGACAGAAAATCTCCGCAACGCTGTGCAGCACGGGGACGCCGTCGGTGTTTCTGCATGCCGCGGAAGCCACACACGGCGATCTGGGGATCTACACGCCCGGCGATCCGACGATCCTCATCTCAAAGAGCGGCGCCACGGCGGAGCTTGTCAACCTTATTCCGACCCTGCGGCAGTTCAAGACCCCGTTGATCGGCATTCTGGGAAACCTCACGTCCCCCCTTGCGCGGCAGGTCGACGTGGTGCTTGATGCGCGCGTGGCGCGCGAAGCGGATCCTCTGAACCTGGCCCCGACTTCCAGCAGCACGGTTGCGCTCGCCCTCGGAGACGCCCTTGCAACCGCGCTCATGCAGGCGCGCAAATTCAGCGATGCGGACTTTGCCCGGTACCACCCGTCGGGTCAGCTCGGCAGGAACCTGCTGCTGCGCGTTGCCGATGTGATGCACGTGGGTGAAGAAGTCGCCTGGGTAGGCCCGAACGACAGCATGAGGACCGTGGTGATCGCGATGACCAAACACCCGCTTGGTGCGGCGTGCGTCGTCGATCAGGGGGGCAGCCTGCACGGCATCATCACAGACGGCGACCTGCGCCGGGCCCTGCAGGCGCACGATGATATCCGCCCCCTGACTGCGACCGCCATCATGACGCCGCACCCGGTGTCGGTCAGTCCGACGGCGATCCTGCGCGATGCCGCACGTATCATGGAGGACCGGCCTTCCCAGATATCCGTTCTGCCCGTGCTCGATGAAGGCCAGCGCTGCGTCGGCCTCTTGCGTATCCACGACGTCTACCAGACCGGACTGGCGTGAGCGCAGGGACACATTCGCGAACTCGCAATTTCCTCGCCGGAGTCTTCAGCGGCTACGTGCTGATGTTTGCCACTGTCGCCGTGGGGCTCTGGCTGACACCGTTCACACTCCGGTATCTCGACCGCGAGGAATACGCGATATTCGCTCTCATGAGCGACGTGTTGATGTGGCTCGGACTGCTCGACCTCGGGATTGCCGCCGGGCTCCGGGCACAGGCCGCTCAGCTTACCGGCATCCCGGCGCAGGAGAAGCTCAACCGCCTTGCGAGCACGGCATTCTTCAGCCAGAACGTCGTCGTCGCGGCGGTTCTGTTGCTCGGTACGGGCCTCTCGTTTGTGTTCCCGGAATTCTTCAACATCCGTCCGGAACTGCAGCGCGACGCATCGTACCTCATGTTCATGATGATCGCTGCGCTCGCGCTGTCGATGGGGACGCAGACGTTTTCAGCGCTCCTTATCGCCAATCAACAGATCCATGTCGATAACGCCTTCGGGCTGCTGAATCTGGTGGTTCGATCCGTCCTGACGATTGTCCTCCTGCAGGCGGGCTGGGGCCTCTTCTCGCTCGCATTTGCAAATCTTGCTGCCAAGGCAACATCGTCGAGCCTGGCTGTCCTGAGGACATTCCGGCTGCTTCCCGCTTTGAAGATCCGCCGCCGGCTCGCTTCCTGGGCGGAATTGAAGGGGATCGGCCATCTGGGGCTCTGGTTCACTCTGGGCGGACTGGCCAACATCATCATCAACGGGCTGAGCAGAATCGTCACGGCCAAAGTTGTTTCAGTGGAAATGGTCACGACGCTCACCCTGACAGGCAGGCTCTACTCGTTTTCCGGGGGCCTGATCATACTGATGACGGACACCGCCCGTCCGATGCTCGGTCAGCTGCTCGGGCAAAAAAAGATGAGCGAGGTCCTGCGCATCTACCGCCAGTTGTTTGCCCTCTCCTGTGGCAGCGCGATCGTCCTGGGGCTCTGCATCTGGGCGGGGAACGGGACGTTTATTCAGCGATGGGTCGGAGAGGCCAACTACGGCGGCGCCGTGATGGATGCCGCCCTGGTGACGAATTTCGTGCTCAGTTTCTGGGTCCGCCCGAACAGGGCAGTCCTTGCGGCGGGTCTCATCGTCCGGCCGCAGGCGATCGTCCAGATCATCGAGGGAGGGTTGAACCTCACGCTGTCTCTTCTCCTTGCGCGATCGTTTGGCGTTATCGGCATCGTCATGGCAACGTCGATCGCGAGCATCCTGACCTCCTGCTGGTATCTGCCCTACCGGACTTCCCGGATGTTTGACCTTTCATTCGGCAAGTTTCTCTGGACGGACGTTTCGCATTTGCTGCTCCTCACGCTCTGCCTGAGCCCCGTCGCGTACTGGGCCAGATCAATGGCCTGGGGGACAGGGGGATATCCGGGAGCCGCTCTCGGTGCAGGCGTGACAGCGCTGGCCGGAGCAGGGATGCTCTGGTTCCTGGTGTTTGATAAGGGACTCCGGAGGTACATCCTGGAGAATGCGACAAAAATCCGACGATCGGTATTCAAAAATGCCTGAACTCGTCATCATCTCCGGAGGCGGTTCGGTCCATCACGCGCGCCCGCTCCTGGAACATTTCGGCCCACGGGCTGTCGTTGAATCGGACCGGCTCCCGGCAAGCCTCCTCCGGCACAACCCTGACCTTGTCATCACGTTTGATGAACACGACTGTGAGTTCGGCCTGCTGACCGCCGAAATGGCCCGGCAGGGGATCGCAACGCTCCAGATCATGGACGGCATTCTTGAGTGGCGGAGAACATGGCAGTACCCGACAACGGCACAGAAGCGTCCGCTCAATCAACCGGTTCTTGCGCATAAGGTCGCCTGCCTTGGCCGCGCGGACGCGCGGATCATGGAATCGTGGGGCAATGTCGGCAAATGCGAGGTGGTGGGGAGTCCGCGGTTTGACCGGCTCATTGCCGAGCACCGTCCGTTGCGACTCGAGTCCGTGAGCGGGAGGCCCCTGCGGCTTCTTGTGATGACCGCCAAGACTCCCGGTTTTACCCCGGAGCAGATCGAAACGACCTATCGCTCGCTCGCCGATATCCGTGATCATCTTGCAACGCGCGGGGACATTGAAATACTCTGGCGTGTGACGCACAACATGCACGAAAAACTCGGAGTTCGCGATACTGTCCGGGATGTCACGGGCGGAGAGCTGCATGAAGCGCTTCGCGGCGTCGATGCAGTTGTCAGCACGTCCTCCACCGCGCTCCTGGAGTCCATGCTCTGCGGACTGCCGACGGCTGTTCTGGATTATCACAATTGCCCGCATTATGTGGCCGCGGCCTGGCGGATCACGGGTCCGGAGCAGATTGAACCGGTTGTCGAAGCACTCCGGTCGCCGCCCCTCGAGAGAATGCTCTATCAGGATTATTGCCTGCATGACGCACTGTCGTGTGCAACGCCCGCACTTCCCCGCATGGTCCGGCTCATCGAGGAGATGATCAGAATCAGGAAGGCATCCCGGCCGGCAGGGGATTCCTCCCTGCAGTTCCCGCACCGCATACTGGACGGGCCCGAGGAATTTGTCTCGTGGCCGCACCGGAGTTTCGACCTCCGGGCGTTATATCCCGGCCATGCCGTGTTTGGAAGGAGCGACCTCACCGCCATGCAGGCGGAGCTGGAATCCGCTCTCGGTACCATTGAACGGCTGCACACGCAGGTGGAAATCCTGACCAGGCGCCTTCACCGCATACCGGGGTATACGCTTGCGACCAGGCTCCGCGACATGCTGAAGAAGTGACTGGGCCGGTGAAACATACGGAGACATTCCTGATCGCACATTCGCGCCCCGACACGGTGAGCGGCGCCGAGCTTGCGATTGCCGACATGATCGATGCGCGACGCGACGGTCTCCACTATTGTATGCTCACCCCGGGCGAGGGTGTGCTTGCCGACCATTACCGCTCCAGGGGATACGACGTGTGGGCGAAGGAACTCGATACGCGGCGGCGGCGCTATCCGGGCCTCCATACCGTGCAGTCCGTCCTGTTCGCAAGGAGCTTCAGACGCCGCGGGGTCGATGCGGTGCTGTGCAATACGTTTGCGGCCGCAGCAAGGGTCAAGGACGCGAGCCGGATGGCCGGGATCCCCTGCGGAATCTACGTTCGGGAATACATCACAAAGAAGAAGCTCCACCGTAAGATCCTGAGCGGGGCCGCCATGGTCCTGGCCGTCTCAAAAGACGTCGCGTCGCATCTGGCGGACATGGTGGCTCCGGAGAAGCTGGTTGTGGCATACGATCATATCAATGCGCAGCCGCTCCTTGAACGCGTCGCGGCGCACCGCGCCCGCGGGGTGCGGCTCATTCCGTTCGACCAACGACACCCTGCGATTGGTCTCATCGGACGCATCACGCGCTACAAGCAACAGGATCTCTTTGTGCGGAGCATCCCGCACGTCCTTGCTTCGTTCCCGGAGGCGCGATTTGTCGTGGTGGGTGCCGCCGGCGCGGGAGAGAAGGAGTACGAGGCGGGCCTCAGCGTACTTGCCCGGCAGCTTGGGGTCGATGACCGGATTGTGTTCATGGGGCACAGGCGCGACGCAGTCGAAATCATGTCGGAGTTGTCGGTCTGCTGCATTACATCCGACAGGGAACCGTTCCCCCGGACGCTCCTCGAAGGCCAGCTCCTCGGGATTCCGGTCGTTGCGGCGGACACGGGAGGATGTCCCGAAATGGTCGAGCATGAGGTGACGGGTATTCTGTTCTCCTCTATTGCTCCCGATGCACCGGAACGGCTGGGGGCATCGATCGCACGCACCCTTGCGGATCCGGAGCGTGCCGCAGCGATGAGTGCCCGCGCACAACGGACTCTGAACGAGGGCGTGGCAAGTGTACAACCGGTGCGGAGGCTGGAAGAACTCCTGACCAGGCTCAGCACGTCGCTCAACTGAACCGGACATGAACATTCAGAAACCACTCCGCGTCGGCATCGTCGCCCGGCTCACCGAGCCCGGGGGAGTGCAATCCGTCGCGATCTCAATGATCAAAGGTCTCAATTCCCGCGGGATCGTTCCCGATGTGCTGTGGGACGTGAAACCTTCGACGTCGCTGCTGACGAGCGCGGGCGTGAAGGCGGGCTTCCGGCACGTCTGGTTTCCGTTCAACACGTTTTTCATCGATAAGATGCCATTGAGCCTGCGGTATCTGGCGTTTCTGGCCAACTCGGTGGACGGTAACAGATTCCGGGGCGAATACGATTTCGTTTATACGGTCAACCAGATCTTTGTGTTCCCGAGGGACTTTCCACACCTGTATTTTCTTTCCGGGCCTCCATTGCTGCCGCAGCTCGATCCGCCTCCACCCGGCATCAAAGGTGTCCCGCTGGCGATCTTCAAGCTGATGTACAGGACCTTTGTGAGAAAATGGCGGCCCATCTATGACTATCAGCCGGGCGCCACGTTTGTCATCAACTCGCATTACACCGCCCGGCTGTTCAAGGAGGCCCACGGCGTCGACCTCCCCGTAGTTCACCCGCCGATCAATATTGCCAGCCGGAGCTACGAACCGGGAGACCTGTCGCGGCGGGATTCAATCGTGTTCTTCTCGCGCATCGTCTATTACAAACGCCCCGAGTTCGTCATGGAGCTCGCACGACGCCACCGGAGTCTTCGTTGTGTCATCATGGGCGGCGTGCAACCCCACCGGCGTCCGTACTACGAAGATTTGCGGATGCGCTCGGAAAGAGAAGGCCTCGGCGTCGTTTTCATCGACAATCCATCGGACCGGCAGGTGCACGCGGAACTTGCACGTGCCAGGTTTTATGTGTTTCCGGCCCTGAACGAACATTTCGGCATGACGACCCCCGAAGCGATTGCATCCGGCGCAATTCCTTTCGTTCATAACTCCGGCGGCCAGGTGGAAATCGTGATAGACGACAGGCTCCGGTTCGAGGATTCCGAGTTTCTTGCGAAATTCAGCGCCCTTGTAGACACGCCCGAAGATGAGCTGGAGCGGATTCGCACCCGGCTGTCGGCGCACATCCGTCAGTATTCGGAAGATAACTTTATCGCCACCATGCTCATGTATCTTGATCAGTCTGTTGGTGCACGCAATGCTGCGAAACAACAAGGGATTCCACGTCTTGCATAACGCTATGGAAGCGGGTGTTCAGAGATTGCCGGTCGGCCTCCTTGACCGACGGCCCGTTACCGCTGCGGCGGCAGATCGCGCACGTCAGCACATGAGCGCTGCTGCTTCGCGGAAGTTCCGGCGGGATCTCCTCCTGCAGGTATTTCTGTGTGCGGTCCCGGTGTCGTTGCTGCTCGCCATGGGACGCGCGGAACTTGCCGGGACCGTCCTGTGGGGTATCTTTACCCTGATCGCCCTCCGGCTCGTCTTTCTCGGCAAGGCCGCCGAGCTCCTCTGTCTTGTCGTCGCCCTCGCTCCGCTGCTCAATCTGCTGCGGGATTTTGCCGTGACGTATCAGATCATCGCAGTGCTGTCATTCCTTGTTCTCCTGTTCTATGCGAGCAGGGCCCGGAACGACATGTGGATTGTCCTCCGCCAGACTCCCCTTGCCGTCACGCTGCTGGTCTTTGCCCTTCTGTACTACGCGGCGAGTCTCATTTTTACTGCTAGCTATGAGGTCAATCTTCGCCTTTTCGACCTTGCCTTCATGGTGATCATCGTGCTTGTCATCGGTCGGAGCAGGGAAATGCTCGGCGCAGCATTGCTGGGGCTTGTTGTTTCGGGGTGGGCCGTCGGCCTTTCCATGCTTCAGCATATCGACCCGGAGGTGGGCTCACGCCTCGGGGCCATGATGCTCGAAGGCCATATCCTCGGGAACCCGGTGTCCCTCGGAACACCGCTCGCACTTTGTTTCCTCGCCCTGACGCTCGACCGCGGGCGATGGGTGAATCTCCAGGGAAGACCCCTGATCAGGCTCCTGCTTGCCGTGCCGACGTTCGCCCTCCTTGCGTTGACGACGTCGCGCGCCGCGTGGCTGGTGACCGCCGGCGGCATCCTGATCGGGCTCCTCTTTGACAGCCGCGCCCGGGGAAGGACGCTGGTCCTTATCGGCGTGGGTGCGCTGGTCCTTCAGGTGGTTCTCCTCAGTCCGTTTGGCGATGGTCTGCGTGATGGGCTGGACAGAACCTTCAGCGGTGAACGGAGCGCCACGAACCGCACAAGCGGCCGTTCGGATCAATGGATCGTGTCGTATTATGCGCTCACGAGTTCTGCAAGCAGCCTCCTTACGGGCTACGGGCCCGGCATGGGCCCGCATGTGTACGCGAAGTATTCGCGCGAGGCACGCGGCATCACCTACGCCGTCGGCGGAGAAGCGCAACTCCACGCTCTCTACATGCAGATTGCGGTGGAAACCGGCCTGCTCGGCCTGGTACCGTTTGTCGTCTGGCTCGGCATCGCATGTTTCAAGAATTTCCGGTGGATGTTGAAACACGGGAGCATCTTGCCGCTGGTCTGCCTTCTCGGGTACCTGATCATCATCGGGACGGTGAGCGGCAACGATTCGGTGTCCGGCACGTTCCTCGGGATCGGACTGCTCACGACGATGAATCCCCGCACCCCGAAGGGACTGGCGCGTCGCCGCGCAATGGCCCAGACCGGGCAGGCCGTGAACCCGCGACAGACTGGACACACCCATGAAGTTTGACCATATTGGGCTGGTGGTCGCCGACATCAGGGAATACTTCGAGAGATTCCTTGCCCCTGTGCTGGGCGTTCCTGCGATGTCGGAAATCTATACCGACAACCTGCAGCGATCGAAAGTGGCGTTTGCCGTCACGGAAAATGGTGTCCGGATTGAGCTCATCGAGCCGCTCGGGCCCGACAGTCCGGTCGCGGAAGTCCTGAAACGAAAGCGGGGCGGGCTCCACCACCTCTGCTTCGAGGCCCGATCGCTCGAGGAGGATAT
>JBGPYM010000240.1:0-4722 GCA_041493205.1 Bacteroidota bacterium | reverse complement strand
GGGCTCTAACATGGATGCGCGAAGCGACCTGTTTTCGCTCGGCGCCATGATGTACGAGATGACCACGGGGAACCGGCCGTTCACCGGCGAACATGAAGCTGCCGTGATGTATTCAATTCTGCACCTCGAGCCGCCGCGGCCTTCCTCGATCAGGAGCGAAATCCCCGCGGCACTTGATGCCGTGATCCTTAAGATGCTCGAGAAGGATCCGACGCGGCGGTATCAATCGGCGCGGGAACTCCGTTCCGATCTGAAGGGGCTTGCAGGCCACACGGGACCCGGGAGCACGGTGGCACTGCCGATGAGAGGGCGTTGGTTTCCAAAGACCGCTCTCTACGCCTCGGTGCTCGCGGCTGTGGCGCTCATCGGATGGCTGGCGTATCCACGGCTCTTTCCCGGTCCCCCCAAAACAACGCCGTGGAGAATCGGCGTCCTCCCGTTTCAGACGATCACCAGGGGACCGGTCCCTGCGGACTGGCCGCGCGTGGTCCAGATGATGATCGTGGATCACCTGAACAGGGACGAAGAACTCCGCGTCATAGACCCGTTCACGTTCGCCAGCATCGCCGGGGAGGGCGCGCGCGAAGCCGGGAATGCGCTCTCATCGGCGAGGCAGGTCAACGCAGACCTTCTGATTAACGGCACCATAGAATCGCTTGACACCGCCTTCGCGCTTCGCTGCACCCTGACCGACGTCTCCAGCGGCCTGGTGAAACTTTCGGACGTACAGTCGTTTTCCACGGACCGGGATCTGCCGCAGGCCGTGAGACGGATCTCGGGCCAGATCCTGAGCTACTTTCAGATCGAGACACTTTCCGGGAGCGGGAGGGCAAGGCAGGACGTTCAGCCATGGTTGAACTACCGGACGAAGAACCTGGAAGCAATGAAGGCGTTTCTGCAGGGGACCAAGTTGATGGGAAAGTGGCAGCCGGGGGCTGATGTGTATTTCAAAAAGGCAATCGATCTCGATTCCACGTTTGTGACACCCCGGAGCTGGCTGATCGCCGGGCTCGTCAATAAGGGGAGAATGGAAGAGGCGCGGCCGCATCAACTATTTCTCATGCGGCATCTCTTCGACGCAGCACCGTTTGAGCAGGCGTTGATCCGGTGGACGGGGGCAATGATGGCGGGGGACGTTCCGGGCCAGGCGAAGGCGCTTGAAGTGGCCCTCGAGTATTCGCCGAACAACGATGTCCTGGTCTACCTTCTGGCGGACATCAGGGTCTCCATGAAGGACTACGCCGGGGCGATCACCGCAATCCGTCCGGCTGTCGAATCGGGGTGGACGTTTCAACCGGGCTCGCTCCTCCTGGGGTCATGCCTGTTTCAGCTCCACAATTATTCCGAATGCCGGAAAGTGCTCGAGCGTTCTCTGAAACTGGAGACTGTCCTATCCGAAACGTACGCGATACTCGCGGCCGCGGCGTATCATGAAGGGGACATACAGCCCGCCGAAGGATATGCGCAGGAGTTTCTGCGCCGGGGGGAGGCCGAGGGGGGGACTTCGGACAGCCTGTGTGCATTCCTCGGAGAAAATTTTGCGGAAGCCGGACTTCACGCGCAGGCAGCAGGGTACTTTGAAAAAGCAGTCGGGATCAATCCCGGGAAGGCGGAGTACCATTGCGGGCTTGCCCAATCCGCGCTTGCGATGGGCGACATCCCCCGGGCGAAGAGTGCCTCGATGCGCGCCCTGGCAATAGACTCCACACTGTTGTCGGCCCATGAGATCCTGGGACGACTCTATGAAATGACAAAGGACACGTCGGCGGCGGTCCGCCACTACATGATCTACCTCGACGGCGATTCCACAAGCGAACGGTCAAGGGAGATTCGCAGCCGCACGCAGATGCTCGTCCGCAACTAATCCACACACCAGAGAGGAGGGTTTCATGGCACTCCGCAGAATAACATTGGCACAGGTCCACCGGCTGGCAAAAAGGGACCGCCGGTTTTTCAATGCTCTCATCAAGAACCCCGGAAAGGCCCTTGCGGCAAAAGGCCGGTACCTTGCCCAGGGCGACCTGCGCAGGATTGAAAGGTCATTGCGGAAGGTCTACAAGATCAGCGGGAAGAAACTCGCCGAGCTGTTGTTTGTCGGGTACGCCGGTATTCGTCCGTGGCCTCAACTCAGACCATGGCCGATCCTAAGGACCCGTCCCTGGCCATAATCCGGTAAGCGCACGGCGGATGGTTTACGTCACCTCCTGCGCCGGTCCACGTCATTGCCAGGGAATCTCCGCCTGCTGGCAGGATCACTACGAACGAGTGCATGCGCGTCTCGACACATCAACTGAACGAGCGGCTGAAGAAGTGTGTCCGGACCTGGGATCCGGCGCTCTCCCGGACCTTTCTGCGGTACGTTGCGGCACGTCCACGGCTGCCGAACCGCGGGGGGAGGGGTGCGGCCCCATACTGGTTGCTCCTTCCGCAATGGCTGGCGGTGCGGGTTCGTGGAAGACAGATCACCGCCCGGCGGTTCCTGTCCGATGCGCTCTTCGGGCAATGCTGTGCGTTCCTTGCCGTAAAGCTCCATGACGATGTGTTCGACGGACATGTGGAAGACCGCTCACTCATATTTGCGGCAGACCATCTGTTCCTTGCAGCCCGTGAGGCGTTTACACCGCACTTCAGAGGGGATTCGCCGTTCTGGAAGTTTTATGAGAGCTCGTTGCGGCGCACGCTTGATGCAATCGTCGCCACCGATGAGTGTCAGGTTCGCGGATACGGTTCACCCGCCTCTGTACGCGCGCTTGCGCGGGAGGGGTATGCCGTCTGCAACCTCGGGACGTTTGCCGCCTGTCTTCACGCGCGGACTCCGGCCCTGTTCACAAGGATTGTACGGTGCACGGACGAACTTGCGTTCGTGGGGCAGCTTCTCGACGACATGGAGGATGTGCGGGAGGATCTGGGTCGGGGAAGGCGCAATTACGCGGCCTGGTTTCTTCTCGGGCGGTCACGGAAGAACATCGTCATCGATGGCACCGCCGACAGATGGTTCGCTCTTCTCCGCCGCCATCTGAAGAAGGCCGCCGGCCATGCGGCATCTGCCGCTCTACCGGAGCTTGCCGCTCACGTCGCTGAGCATCAAAGGGAGGTCGACTCGACCGAAGCCTTTTTCCACGAGCAGCGCGTCAACCTGTTCTTCCGCGGACTCACCGGAATCATCCCGGCTTAGAAAACACTCACACGGACATAGCGTTCGGGATTCGCCTTCACATCCCTCACCAGCTGCCCCAGGTTCACGGCAAGCGTATCGAGGTCGTTGTACAGCTTTTCTTCGTGAACGAACTTTCCGAGCGATCCTTCCCCGCGGTTGATTCTTGCAAGCACCTCGTTGAGCGACTCAGCAGTGTTTTCGAGCTTTGCCGAGAGACGATCCATGTTCACCGCGACCCGGCGGAACGCCGTCATGCCCGTGTCCAGATTCCCGCGCTGCGTGACGGCGAGCGTGTCAAGCGTCCGGGCGAAGCGGGCAAGGTCTTTCGAAAACGAGGAGAAATCGAGGAATGCCTGGTCGGCGTTTTTTGCCCCCGCCCGGACCACCTCCTGAAGGCGTGCGGAAGAACGCGCCAGGTCGGCGACGATGTTTTGTATCCGCAGACGCGTCGGCTCGTCGAATGTCGAATTCACGTTCTCCAGTATTCCCAGCACGTTGGAGGAAATCGGCGAAAGGGTGGCGGTCAGCTCCGACAGATCCGCTTCGTACGATCCGCTGAGGGTGTCTCCGTTCAGCAGGATGAGGGAATCGGCCCCCGGCGTGATCTCGATGAATTTGCCCCCCATGATGGTCTGGCTTTTCAAAAGGGCCTTCGAATCGCGCGGGAGATGGACCTTCGTTCCGATGGAGAGGTTCACCGCAATCTGGTTTCCTGCCAGCACCATCGACTCCACTCGTCCGATCGAGAGTCCGGCCACAGTCACGACATCTCCGTCCTTGAGGCCGTTGACGTTCCGATAGAAGACGTGGAGTGCGTATTCCTTCGAGCGGAGGTCGATCCCCCGCAGGTAGATGATGCCGACGAGAAGAATCATTGCTGCGCCGAACACGGCGAGCCCGATCCTGGCTTCGTTGCTCCATTTCATGGCGGTGAGGACCTCGACGGTGAGAGGGAGCTGTTGATGTATTTCCGGACGTCTTCGTTTCTGGTTTTATCGATTTCTGCGCGTGTCCCTGTCATGATCGTTACTCCCCCCTCGAGAATGGCGAACCGGTCGCCGACCACGAACGCGCTGTGGATGTCGTGAGTGACCACGATGGAAGTGACGCCGAGCTTCGAGCGAAGGTCATTAATGAGGAGATTGATCCCGTCGGCCGTTTCGACGTCGAGACCGGTCGTCGGTTCGTCATAGAGCATGTAACGGGGATTCGGCGCGATCGCGCGGGCGAGCCCAACGCGCTTCTTCATCCCGCCGCTGAGGCTCGCGGGCATCAGGTCCTCAGCGCCCTCGAGTCCGACGATCGAGAGGGCGTATGCCACGATCTCCGACAAATCATGCTCCTTGTATGTACCGCGCTGGCGAAGCGCAAGCGCGATGTTTTCGCGCACGGTGAGCGAGTCGAACAGCGCCGCTCCCTGGAACAGGAGGCCGAACCGGAACCGGAGCGCCTGCAGCTCACGGTAGGACATGGTGACGACGTTTCTCCCGTCCACCTCAATCGATCCGGAATCCGGCCTGAGGAGCCCGATGATCATTTTGAGGAGAACGCTCTTGCCGCCGCCG
>JBGPYM010000346.1:0-2807 GCA_041493205.1 Bacteroidota bacterium | reverse complement strand
ATGTCGGCCGCCGTTCCCTGGATCGGCATGTTGATCGCCTGGCGTTCGGCGTTCCCGCGTACGTTCTGATTTCGGCTGTTGATGTCCGTGAGGTACCGCCGTCGGCCGCTGAGCGTCGCGACGTAGCCGTTCCGCCGGGCCCCGTCGATCGTGTCGTTGATGTACTGCTTCACCTTTGGGAACCGCGCGAAATATTTTGCGATGATCTCCTTTGCCTCGCTCTGCGGAATCTCCAGCCGGTTCCCGAGCCCGAACGGCCCGATGCCGTACATGATGCCGAAATTCACTTCCTTCGCCTTCCGCCGCATGTCCCGGCTTACCGCATCCGGCGCCACGCCGAACACTTTTGCCGCGGTCGAGGCGTGGATGTCCTCGTCGTTGCGGAACGCCCCGATGAGCCCCTCGTCCCCCGACATGTGCGCCATGATCCTGAGCTCGATCTGCGAATAGTCGGCCGACATGATCACCGTCCCCACATCGCGCGGGATGAACGCCTTCCGGATGGAACGTCCGGCTTCCGTGCGGATCGGGATGTTTTGCAGGTTGGGATCGCTGGACGAGAGCCGGCCCGTAGCGGCCACCGTCTGGTTGAACGACGTGTGGACCCGGCCGGTGTCCGGGTTGATGAGCGTCGGGAGCGCGTCGATGTATGTCGATTTCAGCTTGGTGAGCTGCCGGTATTCCAGAAGCAGCTCGATGATCGGATGCAGCCCGTGAAGAGTTTCCAGGACGTTGACGTCGGTCGAGAATCCGGTCTTGGTCTTGCGCACGCTCGGCAGCCTCAGTTTGTCGAAGAGGATTGCCGCGAGTTGCTGCGTGGAGTTGATGTTGAAATCCTCCCCCGCGTGCCGGTGGATGTCCGTCACCAGGTTCTGCAAAATCCGCTCCAGCTCCTTCGACATGTCGGCCAGCGTGTGCACGTCGAGGCCGATCCCCGCGAACTCCATCCGCGCCAGCGTGGCGATCAGGGGGAACTCAATCTCTTCGCAGAGCCGCTCCACCGCCAGTTCCTTCAGCCGCGGGATCTGCAGTTCCATGATCCGGAACGTCATGTCCGCGTCCTCGGCGGAGTAATTCGTGATCTCCGGCAGCGGCACGGCCGTGATGTGGCGCGCCTGCTTCCCTTTGCCCACCAGTTCCTCGAACGAAATCATCGTGTAGCGCAAATACTCCCGCGCCAGGGCATCCAGGTTGTGCTGCCCGTCCGCGCGCAGCACGTAACTGGCCACCATCGTATCGAATGCGACGCCGTGCAGTTCGATGCCGTGCCTCAGAAGGACGAGCATATCATACTTGACGTTCTGGCCGGCCTTGGCAACCGACGGTGATTCAAACACCGGCCGGAGCTTTCCGAGGACCAGATCCCGGTCGAGCGCCTGGTCGGTCTCGTTCACCAGCGCACCGTCCACGACGCAGCGGACAGGCACGTACCATGCCTTCCGGACCCCCGTGCTGAAGGAGAGACCCACGAGATCCGCCCGGAGCGGATCGGTGGAGGTCGTTTCTGTGTCGAAGACGATGCGCCCCGCCTGCATAAGTTCGCTGCAGAGGGCCTCGAGTGCAGCCTCCGTTGTCACGCACGTGTATTCGTGCGGGTCCGAGTGGATATCGGTGAACGGGGACCCATCGGCAGGGGGCGCCGCCCCCGGAGCGGCTTCTTCCGGCGCTGCTGATTCGAACTGTTCTGTGTCGCGGAGTTTGCCCGCCAGTGACCGGAATTCGAGCTCCCCGAACATGCGGATGAGACGGGCCGTATCGCGCCGGGAGGAACGGAGGGAGTGGAAGTCGACGTCGAGTGGGACCGCAGTGTCGATTGTGACAAGCTTCTTCGAGAGGAATGCGAGCTCACGCCCTTTCAGGAGCTTTTCGCGCACTCCCTTCTGGGGAATCTCCTCCGCGTGGCGGTAAAGCTCCTCCACGCTTCCGTACTTCTGAATGAGCGGTATGGCGGTTTTCTCGCCCACACCCGGAACGCCGGGCACGTTGTCAGACGTGTCGCCGATAAGTCCGAGGACGTCGGTGACTCTGTCAGGAGTGACGCCGAATTTCTCCAGCACCCCTGCTTCTTCGACGATTTCGGGAGCTCCCCCCGATTTCCCCGGCTTGTACATCTTCACCAGGGGGGAAATAAGCTGCATGAAATCCTTGTCTCCGGTCACCATCATCGTCAGGACCTTCTCCTTCTCGGCCCTGCGGGCAAGGGTGCCGATAATGTCGTCGGCTTCATAGCCCGGAAGCTCGAGCAGGGGAGTGTTGAACGCCCGGACGACGTCCTTCAACGTCTCCATCTGTGCCGCCATGTCCTCGGGCATCCGCTGCCGTGTCGCTTTGTATTCTCCGTAGAGCCTGTGCCGGAACGTCGGCTCCTTGGTGTCGAACACCACGGCGATGTGCTCGGGCTTTTCATCGTCCAGTATCTTCATGAGCGCCGTGACAAAGCCGTACACCGCGCTCGTGTTCACCCCTTTGCTGTTGATGAGCGGACGGGAGATGAACGAAAAATAAGCGCGGTAGGCGAGCGCCATGCCGTCGAGAAGGAAGAGCCGTTCGCGTTTCGCCACGTGCAGAGACCTTTGATTGCGAATGTGAGAGGATGTTCAGGCCGGCGCCGCTGTTCCGCCGACCCTCCCGCCGGCAGCGGGGGGGACTTCCTCGAGGTATCGCCAGACCGCCACGCCGGCGCCAAGAAGCATGACGCTGGTGGCGACGAAGGACATTCTGATGCCGAACTCTCCGGCGATGGCGCCGCCGATCACGGGGCCGAGCATGTTCCCGAGGATCGTCATGCTCGATGCGATGGCCATCAT
>JBGPYM010000172.1:0-6749 GCA_041493205.1 Bacteroidota bacterium | reverse complement strand
CAGATCATCACCTTCGGCACACTTTCCTCCCGCGCGGTGCTCAAGGACGTTGGACGCGTGCTCGGCATTCCCCTCAGCACGCTCGAATCGATCACGAAACAGATTCCGGTGGAGCAGGGGAAAGTGCGCCCCCTGGCCGACGCGCTCGAATCGATCCCCGATCTCAAGTGGGTGAAGGAGAGCACCGATCCGAAGATCAAGACGCTTATCGAGGCCTCCCTGGTGCTCGAGGGGATGAACCGGAACGCGAGCATGCACGCGGCAGGAGTGGTGATCGCCCCCGGGAACATCAGCGATTTCGTCCCGCTCTACAAGACCCCGGCGACCGAAATCATGACGCAGTACAACATGAAGGATCTGGAGGCGGTGGGACTCCTGAAAATGGATTTCCTCGGTCTGCGGACCCTCTCGGTGCTGGAAAACGCCCTCCGCCTGATCAAAGAGAACCACGGCATCACGATCGACCTGGACGCGATCCCCGAGGAGGATGCGCCGACCTTCGAGCTTTTTGCGCGCGGCGATACGGTGGGTATATTTCAGTTTGAAAGTTCGGGGATGACCGACTGGCTCCGGAAGCTGAAGCCGAACACCATTTCCGACCTGGTGGCGATGAACGCCCTTTACCGCCCGGGGCCGATGGAAATGATCGGGGACTTCATCGCGCGGAAACACGGTCAGCAGCAGATTACGACCGTGCATCCCAGGATGGAAGCCATCCTGCGCGAAACCTACGGGGTCATCGTGTACCAGGAGCAGGTGATGAAGATCGCGAGCGAGGTTGCCGGATTCTCGCTTGCCAAGGCCGATCTTATGCGGCGCGCCATGGGAAAGAAGGACAAGGCGCTGATGGCGGCGATGAAAAAGGAATTCATCGAGGGGGCCGAGGCGGCTCACACGGGCCGGAAGGCCGCGGGGGAGATCTTCGATCTGATCGAGAAGTTTGCGTCGTACGGGTTCAACAAGTCGCACAGCGTTGCGTATTCCGTGATCGCCTACCAGACCGCCTATCTGAAGGCGCACTATCCGGCGGAATTTATGGCGGCGAACCTCTCGTCGGAAATCGGAAGCACCGACAAGATCGTCAAGCTGATCGACGATTGCCGCAAATCGGGCATCGAAGTCCTGCCGCCCGACGTCAACGAGAGCGCGATCGATTTCAGCGTCGTGGAGGGGAGGATACGTTTCGGCCTCTGCGCGATCAAGAACGTTGGGGAGAGCGCGATCGAGACCGTCATCCGTTCGCGGACGGAACAAGGGAAATTCGAGAACCTGTTTGATTTCTGCCGCCGGGTGGACCTCCGCCTCGTGAACAAGAAATGCCTGGAGAGTCTTGTGCAGGCGGGCGCGTTCGATTCCATGAGCCCGAACCGCTCCCAGTTCATGGAGAATCTGGAACGGGCCGCGTCGTTCGGCCAGGCGGCGCAGGCGACGCTCGTGGAGGGGCAGTCGAGTCTGTTCGACGGGGGCGCAGCCTCGCCGGAAACGAAGGTGCATTTTCCGGCCATGACAGTCGCCGCCTCCTGGTCCGAGCCGGAGAAGCTTGCGCGCGAGAAATCGGTCCTCGGCTTTTTCGTCTCCGGCCATCCGCTCCTGAAATACGAACAGGAAATCAAGGATTTCTCCACCGTCAGGTTCGGGGACCTGTCCGGACTGAGGAACAACAGCACGGTCCGCGCGTGCGGCATCGTCACGGCGGTCAAGAAGAAGATCGACAAGCGGAACAACACGATGGCGTTCGTGAGCCTCGAAGATTTTACCGGGAAGGGGGAATGCATCGTGTTCTCGGATCCGTTCGCGAAATACCAGGCACTGCTTCAGCCGGACGCTATGGTGATGGTGACCGGAAAGGGGGAGGCGAACGGGGACATGCTGAAGATCCTGGTGAACGAAGTGATCCCGATGGAAAAGGTGCGTGAAAAATACACGAAAAGCGTTATATTGTCGATAGACGTCAACGCTGTGCAGGAAGACACGATTCTCCGCCTCCGGAAGATCATCGAGGAACACAAGGGGAGCTGTCCGTGTTACTTCAATGTGCGGAGCGACCGTTCGACGTCGATGTACGGCACGCGGCAATTCAGCGTGGAGCCGTCGGGGAATTTTCTCCGGGAAGTCCGCGCAATGCTGGGTCCCGACAACGTCCGTTGCACCAGTCAATCAACAGCCACATAATCCGGTTCCGACGGGGGCGTGGCAGAACCGAAGAATGCTGAAGGAGTAGTCATGAAGCCAATTGAAATCACCGATGCGAATTTCTCGAAGGAGGTGCTCGAGTCGAACGTGCCGGTGCTGGTCGATTTCTGGGCGGTCTGGTGCGGCCCGTGCAAGATCATCGCGCCGGTGGTCGAGGAGCTTGCCGCGGAGTACCAGGGGAAGCTGAAGGTGGGCAAGCTCGACGTGGACAACAACCCCGAGACGTCGGTGAAGTTCGGCATCCGGAGCATCCCGACGCTGATGATTTTCAAAGGGGGAAAGGTTGTGGAACAGATTATCGGCGCGATGCCGAAGCGCAACCTGCTTGACAAGCTGCAGCCGCACATGGGAGTGAACTGAGGAGAGATGCGGGGCGTCCTTTCGGGGACGCCCGGGCGGAGAGCGGAACGGACTGGCGGGGCCCGGGTGCGCGATGCATCCGGGCCCCTTTGTCGTTCAGGCGCCCGCCTTGACGATGAACACCTGGCCGTGGGTGAATTCGATCCGGGCGAACCGTGAGGTGCGGTAGGGGGGAGTCCCCCAGGGCGGACAGGTGATGTCGTCCATGCCGGCTTCGTCGACGAGCTGCTTGACGAATCCGACCAGGCCCCGTTGATGGCTCCTGAAGTTCATCCGTACCATGCGGTTCATTGCGCCCCGGAGCGCTTTGAGGATCATGGGAACTCTGCCGGCTGCCGGGGAGGCGAACAGCCGTTCCACAACCGGGCGCACGCGGGAGCGGAGCGAGGTGACCGGCCTGCGCGGGTTGTACCGCCGTCCATCGGGCCACCCTGCCATGTAGCCGGTACCCCAATCCTCGATGACAAAAAGACCGCCGGGCTTCAGATGGCGATTGAAGAGGTGCCAGAAACTGATGGCGGTGAACTCTCCTATGTGGGAGCAATCGTCGATGATGACGTCGAATCCATCCGGCGCGTTTTCCGCACGCACGCGGTCGAGCAGGGCGGTATCCTGCTGGAGCCCCTGGTAGGTGCGTATCCGGCCCGTGGGGTCGTCGAGCGACACGGGGTTGATGTCGATGGCGGCGATGATACCCCGTTCGAAATAATCGCGCCAGAGCTTCAGGGAGCCGCCGCGGTTGATGCCAAGTTCGAGCAGCCGGATCTTCCTGCGTGCGAGGGGAGCGAACACGCGCTCGTAATTCCGGAAGTAGACGTCGAACGTGGGTTTGTCGGTGTCGTACGCGTGGGGGTTGATGCGTTTGGTCATGGCGTGATGAATGTACGGAGAAGGATTGCGGTGGTCAAGGATCGGGGGCGAGAGCATCAACCTCCGTCACGCTGACGCCGCGCCACTCGGCGACCTGGCGGAGAATCATGCCGCGAACGGTATCGCGGAGCTGCTCCGCATCGTCGGTCGTCATGCCGGCCGTGTCGACCGGTGGGAGGACGCGGAGGCGGATGTCGAGGGGAGGTCCGAACTTCCAGGTCTTCTTCGGGAGGCAGTTGCTCGATCCTTCCACGACCACAGGGAGGACGGGGACCCCTGCTTTGATGGCAAGGTGGAAGGCCCCGTCGTTGAACCGTCCCACCCGCCCGTCCGCGGAGCGTGTCCCTTCGGGAAAGATCATCACCGAGCATTTCTGCTGAAGGTACCGGCGCGCGCCGAGGAGCATCCGGGCGCCGCTCCGCCTGTCTGACCGGTCCAGGGGGATGTCCCCTGCCATCCACATCATCCATCCTATGACCGGTATGCGGAAGAGCTCGATCTTGCCGATCCATTTCATTTCCCACGGGAGGTGGGAGACGATCGGGATGTCGGCCATGGACTGGTGGTTGCTGACGACGACGTAGGGGTTGCGCGGGTCGGGGACCGTGTGGCCGTCGCGGTGAATTTTCCACGACGGGTTGACGTTGGTCATGGCCACGCCGAGGCGCCGGAACCAGCGGCCGGTCGTATAGTGCACCGGGTCCCTGTCGAACATCCGGATCAGGGCCAGCAGGGGAAGCCAGAGGACAATAAGAAGTATGACGGCCCCCCAGACCCAGAGGGAACGAAGCGCTGCGATCATGGCAGCGGAAAGATAGGAACTTTTCAGGGCGTATCCAACCTTGACAATGACCCGGGAAATAATTACTTTCAATTCAAAATAATATCATCTGACAATGCTCCGCAGGCACACATACGGGAAAAAGACCGACCTCGCGCTCGGCCTCTGGGTGAAGCTGGCCCGGGCCGCCTCGACGTTCTCCCGGCTGACCCAGGACGACATCCGGACATACGGGCTTACGCAGCCCCAGTTCGGCGTCCTGGAATCGCTCGGCCATCTCGGCCCGATCACGCTCGGCGCGCTGTCGCGCAAGCAACTTTCGAGCTGCGGGAACATCACGGTGGTGGTGGACAACCTGGCAAAGGACGGACTCGTCGAGCGGCGCGCCTGCGCGGAAGACCGGCGGGTGGTCTACGTGCAGCTTACGGCAAAAGGAACAAGGCTCTTCAAGGGGATCTTCGCCCGCCACGCCCGGTGCGTGGAGGACCTTGCGGATGTGCTGAGCGAACAGGAGCAGCGGGAGCTCGGCCGCCTCCTGAAAAAGCTGGGAACACGCCTGGCCGAACGCGCCTGACTTTTTTTGGAACTATATTTTGAATTTGAAGGTTCTATCCTCTGCGTACTCACACGATCGATTTCAGAAGGAGCAATAGCATGACACGCCGCACCGTTCTTGCCGCACTGGCACTCGTGGCCGCCCTGGTCGCCACGCGGAGTGCCGCCGAAACGCCCTGGAAGATGGACAAAAACCACAGCAGCGTCACGTTCAGCGTTGCCCACCTCGTGATCTCGGAGGTCACCGGCAAGTTCCGCGACTTTGAGGTGTCGTTTGTCACCAACAAAGACGACTTCAGCGACGCAAAGCTTTCGGCAACCATCAAGGTTGCCAGCATCAACACCGAGAACGATCGCCGGGACAACCACCTCCGGTCGGGAGATTTTCTGGACGCCGAGCATTTTCCGGACCTGATCTTCGCGAGCACGTCGGTCTCCACGACGGGCGACAACTCGTTCGACATCGCGGGCGACCTCACGATACGCGGCACCACGAAGCCCATCGTCCTGCATGCCGAATACAAGGGGACCATCGACATGAAGGGAAGGACCATCATCGCGTTTTCCGCGGCGACGGAAATCAACCGTTTCGACTACGGCGTGAAATGGGACGCGAAGCTCGAGACGGGCGGACTCGTTGCGGGGGAGAAGGTCAGGATTGCGATCTCGTACGAAGGAATCAAACAGTAGGGGTCGCCCGATGAGTACCGATGCAACCGCGATACGCGGCCTCACGCTCAACGTGGCTGACCCGGACCGGATCAAAGGACTCTACGAGGGCGTGCTCGGATTTCAAAGCGGGGTGGACGCCGACGGAAGGGTCACGCTCGCTCCACCGGGGGGCGGATCGCCGCTCCTCTCTCTCCGGAAGGCCGTGGCGGAAAAGGAAGGAGCGCCAAGGACCGCCGGATTGTACCACGTCGCGTACCTTTTCCCGTCGCGGGCCGCTCTTGGTGCCGCCCTTTCGCGCATCATCGCCGCGGATTACCCGCTCCAGGGAGCCGCCGATCATATCGTGAGCGAAGCGCTCTATCTGGCTGACCCTGAAGGAAACGGGATCGAGCTCTATGTCGACCGTCCACGCGCAGAGTGGCAGTGGAAGGGCAAGCAGGTTGCCATGGCGACCGACCCGCTTGACCTTCGCTCCCTGCTTGAAGAAGCCAAAGCGTCGTGGACAGGAGGCGACGCCCTCCCGAAAGAGACCGTCATCGGCCACATGCATCTTCAGATCGGCGACCTACGGCAGGGGGAGGAGTTTTACAACGGTGTCCTCGGATTCGATGTGACCCAGCGTTCCTATCCCGGCGCCCTGTTCCTTTCCGTGGGGGGCTACCACCACCATATCGGCCTCAACACCTGGGGAGGGAGAGGGATCCCTCCGAGGCGGGAAGGGGAGATGGGGATCGCTTCGTTCCGCATTTCGGTCCCCGCATCGCGCACACTCCCGGAGCGGCTTGTCGATCACGACGGCATCGTTGTGGAAGTCGAAGCCACTCAGTAGTAACACCTGTGTCTCTGCCGGTGGCTCTTCAATCAGATAAAACCGACGGGTGGGACGTCCGGCCTTCGGCCGGGACGCACGTAGCGCGCCCGTCCCACTGCCTGCCTTTGGATTTCACACCGGGCGTCCCTATATTTCCCGCGTACACCTGGCAGATTATTGCACCCACTCCAGAAGAGTGCGGTCGGGCGGTAAGGTCTGCTTCACAACCAGAGGAGGCACTATGTCGGCATTCAGGCACTCCGCATCCCTCGCATCGCTTCTGATCGCACTGGCGTGCATTGCGGCGACGGCCGGGGCACAGGAGCAACGTCGTCACTTCACCACGCGCGGGACTGTCGAGCTTGGCGGGAGCATCTCCTTCATGGCGGCACAGCCGGTCATCAACGACAAAAAGGGGGAAACGACGTACTCGCTTGCCGTGATGCCGTACGTCGGCTACTTCATCATCGACGGTTTTGAACTGGGGCTCAATCCTGCGGGGCTCGT
>JBGPYM010000166.1:0-7047 GCA_041493205.1 Bacteroidota bacterium | reverse complement strand
TTTCACGCGGAAGATCCCGTTGTTGCTGCTCAGCCAGAACGATCCTCTCTGATCGTCCACCAGCATCAGGAGGTCGTCCTCCGGCAGCCCTCCATAGGTCAGGTTGAAGATCCGGTCGTTCCGCACCAGGCAGATGCCGCCGCCGGCAGTGGTTACCCAGAGCGATCCGTCCGGGTCAAGGAGGAGCGAGGTCACCCAGTCGGAGCCAAGCCCGTCTCCCTTCGCGTACCAGACGAGGTCCGAAGGGGGGCTCTTTCCCGCGTGCGCGAGGTCGCGCGGCGGCGTAAAACGAAGCAGGCCGAGATTCCGTGTTCCCACCCAGAGGCGCCCCCGTTCATCCTCCACGATGGAACGGACGTCCGCGGGTTCACCATGAAATGGCTGGGAATACTGTACCGGCTTGCCGTCCCGGAAGTAGAACAGGCCGTGTGAACTTCCGACCCAAAGGGTCCCGTCTGCCGCGTCCCTGAAGGCCGTCACGAACCCAAGCGGGTAGTGATCTTCCTTCCCCCTGAAGTACCGGTACAAGCCGCCTGTCGTGCCGATCCAGAGCCCGTTCCCGGCATCACGATGAAACGAACCTGGGAAGCCTTTCAAGGGGCGGGGGAAGAGCGGATGCGGGACGAACCGTCCGTGATCGAAGAGCATGATTTCGCGGCTGGCGGTCCCGGCAAGCAGAGCACCGGAGCGGTCCTGAAAAAGAGAGTAGACAAAATTCTTCGGACCCGTTGACCCGGTAGAAAACGTCGTGAACTTCCCCTCCACAAAACAGTTGAGTCCACCCGTCGGAGCACCGGCCCAGATATTTCCTTCCCGATCTTCAAGAAGGGGCAAGACGTCGTCACCGGAGAGGCCGGATTTCGACGTGTAGGCGGAGATTATCCCATTGTAGATTCTGTTCACTCCCCCGCCCATCGTCCCGACCCAGAGAGCCCCGTGCGAGTCGAGCAGCAGCGACATGATGGCGGGTGACGCGAGACCGTCAGCGATGCCGTAACGTTGAATTCCCCCGGCCGTAATATGGGCGATCCCGTCATCGAATGTGCCAACCCAGAGGCCTCCCTCCCTGTCGGCGCACACGACGCGGACATTCAGGCCTTTGACGCGGGGATCGGGGTACGGTACGAAGGAGTCATGTTCGAAGACGAACAGCCCGCCACCCGAGGCCACGATGAATCGTCCGGCGCTGTCTTCGGTCATGCTGTACACGTAGCTGGTCCGGAGCCCGTCGGCCATCGTGTACGCCTTCTCGACGGAGTCGCCACGGAGAGCGATGAGCGCCATGCTGGTGGACGCCCAGACGCGTCCGTTGCAGTCTTCGTAGATGGTGCCCACGCGGAGCGGGTCCTCGGGCTTCGCGATCGAAATCCGTCTGAACTTCCCTTTGCGCATGGTGGCCAGTCCGGCGCCGTCGATGCCGATCCAGAGCGTCCCGTCGCGTGCAACACAAAGGGACGACATCGATTTTCCCTCGAGTGCGGGGGTGTTCAGGGGATTGAACGTCCTGAATGAGAGCCCGTCAAACCGCGCGAGCCCTTCAAATGATCCGACCCAGACGAAGCCATCGGGGGTCTGAGCGAGAGAGATTGCGGAATTCTGCGGCAGTCCGTCTTTCTTCAGCCAGACGCGATGATTGTACTGGCTGATATCTTTCTCCGGATTGATCGCCAGAACGGGTGAGGGGATTGCAAGAGCGGCGAGGAGGATACTGAGAGCAAATCGTGAGCGCACCACAAATAGACCCCCCATACGACGAAGTGACAGGAGCTGCGTGTACCTGACCAGTGTAGGGAGTCGTCTGCGGGGAATCAATTGCGTACGGACGAACCGGTCCCTCGTGACGACGAAATGGTCTTTCGACGTGACGAAACGGATGGGTCGACCCGCGCTGGAATGGATCCGGAAATTCTTCATGGGCGCGCTCGCGGGGTCAGTGCGCGCCGAGGGGCTTCCTGACGAGGGTGTCCTGCGCAATCGGAATGGATCCGGCTGCACGGTCGCGCCGCATGGTGATGCGGAGGTACCATCCGGCGAAGACGAGTGTGAGCGGTAACGCTTTGCCAATCGAGGAGGTCTCTGTGACCGTGCCTATCCCGCCGATGCCGGTCGCGTCATCGATCCTGGCGAGGGGATTCCCGGCGGCGTCGCTCCATTGCAACGTCCCCTTTATTCTGAATGAATACCGGGTGCCGTCGGGCTGACGGAGTTCCCCCGTGCGCGTCACGGGGTTGAGCGAGATTTTCGCAATCGGTTCTTCCCGCAGATTTTCGATCACGACCCGCCTCAGGAGGAGTCCTTCCCTGCGGAAGACGAGAACGCCGCCCGCCATCTCGGCGACGGCGGTTGAACGGGAGCCCTGGACCCAGCAGAGAGAGCCGAGAGGTGAACCATTGCAGAGCAACTCGTAATGGAGGGGGAGATTCCCCCTGCGTATCCAGGCAAACCGTCTCATGTGTTTATACCAGGTGCTGTGTGGGTCAGCGGCATGTCAATGAACCAGAAGGGGGAAACCGGGCGTTTCGCCAGGGCCCCCTCTCTTATAAAGAACGGAATTGGGGGCCAGAAGTTTCCCATGTTTCATCTCGGGAGGGGCGATATTGCAAACCTGGCCGGGATTCCGTATACCTTATGGAACACGTTCACTGAAACCGCATCTGGAGGGTACACAATGGCCCCGTTCGAGATTGGGAGGCCGGTGGCAGGAGAATACGACCCGTATTTTGACGGTTATGTTGCCCGGGTCACCGAAACCGATATCCTTGCCGCCCTGGCGAGTCAGAAAGAGGAGCTTATTGGCCTGATTTCAGGGGTTGGAGAGGAGAAAGGCGGGTACCGGTACGCCGAGGGAAAATGGAGCATCCGGCAGGTAATCGGACACGTCATCGATGCCGAGAGGGTGTTCGGTTACCGGGCAGTGTGCATTGCCAGGGGCGACCAGACGCCGCTCCCGTCATTTGACGAAGGCCCGTACGCCGCCGCCGCGGGGTCGGATGGCGTCCCCCTGGCGGAACTTCTCGGAGAATTCCGGAGCCTCCGCGAATCACACGAGCTGATGTTCAAGCACTTCCCGCGCGAAGCCTGGACACGCCGGGGCAATTCGGCAGGAAGTCCGACCACCCCGGGTGCGATCGCCTTCATCATTACCGGGCACGCCCGGCATCACGCCGCGGTTCTGGCCGAGCGGTACCTGAAGACGCGTTGAGACCTGATGTGCTTCAGAACGTCGGCGTTACTCTGAGATTGTAGAGCATGAACGCGTATACGTCGGCGGTTTCTTCAATCCGCTTCGTCGTGCTGCTCGCGCCGTGGCCTGATCGCGTTTCAATGCGGATCAGCACGGGGTTCGGCCCTCGCTGGTTCTCCTGCAGTGTTGCAATGAACTTGAACGAGTGCGCAGGCACCACACGATCATCATGATCGGCAGTCGTGACCAATGTTGCAGGATATGATTCGGGCTTCAAGTTGTGCAGCGGAGAGTATTTCAGGATCGCCCTGCACTGGGTGGAATCATCGCTTGATCCGTAATCGGCGACCCAGTTCCACCCGATGGTGAACTTCTGGAAGCGGAGCATATCCATCACGCCGACGGCCGGGAGCGCGACCTTGCAGAGTGCGGGCCGCTGCGTCATAAAGGCCCCGACCAGCAGTCCGCCGTTCGACCCTCCCCTGACCGCGAGACGCGAGGCGTTGGTATACTTGTTGGCGATCAGCCATTCCGCCGCCGCGATGAAATCGTCGAAGACATTCTGCTTCATGAGCTTCGTCCCTGCTTCATGCCATTTCTCCCCGTATTCCGATCCGCCCCGGATGTTCGGCGATGCATAGACCACTCCCTGATCCAGCAGGGGAATCAGGAGGGGGTCGAAGGTCGGACGGGTACTGATATTGAAGCCCCCGTAGCCGTAGAGAAGCGCGGGGTTCCTTCCGTTCAGCTCAATGCCCTTTTTGTGAACGATGAACATCGGAATGCGGGTGCCATCCTTGCTCCGGTAGAACACCTGGGCGGTTTCATAGGCGTCCGGGTTAAACTTCACCTCGGGGGCCCGGAAGACCGTCGACGTGCGCGTCCGGAGATTGTACTCATAGATCGTTGTGGGGAATGTGAAAGAAGTAAACGTGTAGAAGATCGTCGAGTCCTCCCTTTCTCCCCCAAGCCCCGCAACGGCGCCGAAGGTCGGGAACGCCATGTTGTTTTCCAGTTTTCCCCACCGGTCGTACACTCCCGCCGTGCTCGCCACATCCTTCATATACGAAGCGAAGATTTTCCCGCCGGCCGTGCCCACGGTGCGCAGCGGGTCCGGCTTTTCCGGCAGCACGACGGTCCAGTGGGCCTCTTCCGGATGGAGGGGGTCGAGAAGGACGACCTTGCTGTTGGGAGCTCCGCGATCGGTTCTGACGAGGAGGCTGTCGCCGAAGTTGTCCACGACGGAAATGTTGTCGTCAAAGCCGGTGACGATCGCGCGGAATGACTGCTCTCCCTGTGCGGCATTGCGGACATAGAGGGCGTTCCCGCGCTTGCCAGTGAATGGATCGCTGATGTACAGTATCTCAAACCGTTCGTCGTCGGAGGTGCCGACCGAGTTAAACCGGCGGGGGTGGGCGGGATCAGCAAAGACCAGCGGATCCTGATTCTGGTCGGTGCCCACGCGGTGGTAGTAGACGCGTTGATTTTCATTCGTGGCGGTCAGCGCCCTCGCGGTATCTGCCGGTGCATCGAACCGGCTGTAATAAAACCCGTTTCCCTTCCATTCGTAGGAAGAGAATTTGAGCCACCGGAGGCGCTCGGGGAGAACTTTCCGAGTCGCTACGTCCATGACGTACGCATCCTGCCAGTCAGAACCCCCTTGTGAGAGGCCATAGGCCATGTACCGCATGTCCCGGGAGAACGAATATCCCGCGAGCCGGACAGTGCCGTCAGTGGAGAGGGTGTTGGGATCGATGAGGACTTCCGGCGCCCCGTCCCGCCCGTGCTGGAGATAGAGGACCGATTGGTTCTGGAGACCGTCGTTCTTGGAAAAGACAGTCAGTCCCCGCCGGCTCATGGGTGCAGAATACTTCGGGTAATTGAAGATCTCTTCGAGCCTGGCTTTCAGCTGCGCACGGAAAGGGATTTTCTCGAGATACGAGGACGTGACGCCGTTCTCCTGGGCCACCCACTCTGCGACCGCTTTCGCAGTGTCCTCCTCCAGCCAGCGGAATGGATCGCGGACAAGGGTTCCAAAATAGTTGTCCACCTGGTTTCCGTGGGGGGTGTGAGGATACTGCAGCGGTGTATCATCAGGCGCTAAAGCAACCGACAGGAAGGCCAGTAGAAGTGTTGTCGCGGCGATGGTTATCCGGGAACGTATCATGCTCTTATCTCCTTAGTTCAGACTCAGCGGATTCAGAAAAGTCCAATCGCAAAACTTCAGTATGTCGACGCAAAGAGACGCGGCGTATTGACTTTACCGTTCTTCTCATGTACTCTGCTGCGCCAACTCTCTGCTCCATCACACGTAACTCACATCCATGAAAGGATGGCCGTCATGCCGATAGGTGGATTCCTGGATTCGCTTCCCCCGATGCTTTTTATCGCAGCACACATTCTCTTCCTCGTCATCGGAGTCTGGGCATGGAGCAAGGCATCGCGTGCCAAGAACAAAATTGCCTCGGCATTTTGGCTCTACGTGATAGCGCAGGTGGTCTTCCTGGGATTCTTTGGCGGCATCGTTACGATGAAGATGGCGGTGCTGGTTGAGCAGACCCTGATGGTGATCATGGTGATCTGGATAGCGAGCCAGAAGGCACCGTAGCTGTCGGGCGCTGCGATCTTTGCGCTGTTTTTGCACGGTTAATGTTTTCCAAGCTCGTCCAGGGCGGCGCGGAATCCCTTGGCAAGAGATTCTGCCGGGCCTGCGCCCCAGAAGTGGAGAAAGATGATCATGGGGCGGGAGCCGGTCATATGGTGATGGATCGCGGCAACCTCGAGGCCGTTCGACCGGAGGGCACTTATCACGGGAGTGACCTCGTCTTCGAGCATGGCGACGTCGCCCGCGACAAGGGCGGTGTCATCGGTACCGAACAGAGCGGCCCATGAAGAGAGTCCCATGCGCGCATTGACGAGCGCACCCATGTCGCGGACCTCGAGGTCCGTCCGTCCCACCACCACTTTGTAGACGGGCGGGGTCACGGTGCCGGTGAATCCGATGATCTTATTGAGGCGATCCACATTCAGGTTTCCGCGGGGGAGCTGAAGCGGGGGACGGGGTTGTGCGGCATCGCCGGGCCGGGCCCTGCCTATGAGATCGAGCGCAGGCTTCACCTGGCGGGCGAGGGCGGCGGCGGCACCCATGCCGTGGACGTGGAGGAACATGATCCGCGGGTCTTCCCGGAGGAAGTGATTGTGGAGAGCCGTCACCTCCAGTCCGTTGCTCAGGAGGGCGGAAATCACCGGTCCGACCTCGTCCTCCAGGAGGACCAGGTCGCCCATCATGACGTCCATGCCACGCTCGCCTTTTGCAAATGCAAGCCATCCACCGAGACCGAATGCGGCGGGGATTCTCTTCCCGGCGACAACAACGGCGAGGTCTGTGCGGGTGAGCGTGACTTTCAGGACACCGTCTGCGTAGTCACCATTCAATCCAAGGGTGGCCAGTACATCGCGGTATTCCGGCGGGATGGCGAGTTGCTGCCCCGGCGACTGCTGCAGGAGCATGACCGTGAGGGCAAGAACACCGGCCAACGAAACGCAGACCTTCATGGCCCGATCCTCTCTCCAATTTCATATCACCCCCCCACTGATGTTTCTGCCAACGCGTTGAATTTATGCACACTTATCCGGAATGTCAAATAGAGAGGAAGAGCCACGGGCGGGACGCCCGTGCCACTAGAAAGAGTTCTGAGGAAGAGCACCGGCGGGGACGCCGGTGCTACTAGAACGAGTTCTGAGGAAGAGCCACCGGCGGGGACGCCGGTGCTACTTCAGGAGGATCATCTTCTTCAGTTCGGTTTTCTCTCCGCTGACGAGCCTGCAGAAATACGCACCGTTTGCCAGGTTGCTCCCGTCAA
>JBGPYM010000043.1:0-15797 GCA_041493205.1 Bacteroidota bacterium | reverse complement strand
CTCGCCCAGCAGGACGTCGCCTACGAGGAGCGCGGTGCTCGGATCCCATTTCTTGTGCACCGTCGGCCGCCCCCTGCGGGCATCAGCGTTGTCCATGATGTCATCATGCACAAGCGTGAAATTGTGCATCATCTCGACCGCGACGGCGGCATCCATCGCCTGTCCGGCGGCGCCGCCGACAGCCTCGCAGGAAAGGATGAGCAGCGTGGAACGGATGCGCTTGCCGCCGCCGTGCATCACGTACCGGCAGCCGTCACGCAGGTCCCGCGCGGATCCCCCGAAGGTGAGACCGGCGATCCGCCTGTCGGTTCGTGCACGGAGGAGCGCGATGCGGTGAAGGGATGCGTCGGTCATCATGCGGGCCGGAGGGGGGCCAGAGGTGCCGACCGGAGGTCGGTAATGTGCGCGCTCCCGGTGAGAAACATCGCCCCGCGCAGCTCGAATGCCCATGCGTCGATGAGCTTTCGGAGTTCCCGTTTCCCCCCTCTGTGAAGAGCCGCAAGCATGGGGCGCGCTGATGCCGTCATGTCCGCCCCCAGCGCAAGGCATTTCGCGGCCTCAAGCCCCGTGGTGACGCCGCCGGAGGCGATGAGCGTGAACGCATGCCCGTCCTTTCTGAGTGCGGCCGCGCTCCGGAGGGCGTCCGCCGTCGGAATGCCCCAGTCCCAGAATTGCTCCGCCCCGCCGGGCTTTTTTCGCCGGAGCGTTTCGACCCCCGCCCAACTCGTGCCGCCCGCGCCGGCGACGTCGATGTGGCGTACACCCGCCTCGAGGAGGCGGCGGACAACGTCCGCAGAAAGCCCTGCGCCGATTTCCTTTGCAATTACCGGGACCGGAAGTGAGCGGACGAGCAGCCGGATCCCGTCCAGAACACCGCGGAACCCGGGATTCCCTTCAGGCTGCAAAAATTCCTGGAGCGGATTGAGATGGACCGCAAAACCGTCCGCGCGGACCAGGTCCACCAGTCTCTGCGGGCCGGATGGATCGCGCATCCGGGCCACTTCCGCGGCCCCGATGTTTCCGACCACCGGGATCGTCCGCGCAACCTCCCGGACAACGCTGAACGTGCGGTGATACTGCCTGTCTTCCAGCGCCTGCCGCTGGCTCCCGACTCCCATCGCGATCCGCCGCTCCTCGCACACCTCCGCAAGCTGCCGGTTGATCGTCAGCGCGTCGGCATACCCTCCGGTCATGCACGAGATCATCAACGGAAGGTCGAGCTCCCGCCCCAGAAACGTGGTCCGGGTGTCCACATCCGCGAGGTTCAGCTCGGGAAGGGCATTGTGCACAAACTCAAAAAACTCCAATCCGGTCGACTTCCCGCGGAACGCCACGTTCTTGTTCAGGATGATGGCCACGTGCTCCTTTTTTCGCGAAGGGGTCGGGCCTACGGCGGGTTTCCTTGGCATGTTCCGGAGTGAGGTGAAAAGAAGATTCAACGAAAAAATAGCGATTTGGCCCCCCATAATCAAACCCGCACCGTGTTGATTATCGACCCCGTTTTCGTTACCTTGAGTGATATTCAGTCTTCCGCCCCCGAGAGATTCAGTCCATTCGATGCGCGCAATCATACCGGTAGCTGGAGTAGGAAGCCGGCTCCGACCCCACACGTTTACACTCCCGAAGGTCCTCCTGAGCGTTGCAGGAAAGCCGATTCTTGGCCATATCATTGACAAGATCGTGGGAGAAGGGATCGGAGAGGCGACGATCGTCGTCGGCCACATGGGCGAGAAGATCCGGGAGTACGTGACGTCGGCCTACCCGAAGTTCTCCGTGGAGTACGTGGAACAGGAAGAACGGCTCGGACTGGGCCATGCGATCTTTCTCGCACGCAACACGATCGGCGAAGAGCCCGTCCTGATCATCCTCGGAGACACAATCTTCGACGTTGACCTTGCGCCCGTGCTGAACGGGTCGGTCTCGGCCATCGGGGTGAAGTCGGTGGACGACCCGCGCCGCTTTGGCGTCGCGGAGACGCACGACGGGGTCATCACCCGCCTCGTTGAGAAGCCGGACAAGCCATCCACTAATCTCGCGGTGGTCGGGCTCTACTTCCTGCACAATGCGCCGCTGCTGAAGAAATGCCTCGGCGAGCTCGTTAACCTCGACAGGCGCACCCGGGGGGAGTACCAGCTCACCGACGCCCTGCAGATGATGATCGAGCAGGGCGAACGCATGGTGCCGTTCCAGGTGGAAGGGTGGTACGATTGCGGCAAACCGGAAACCCTCCTCTCCACGAACCGCGCGCTGCTGGAAAAACGCTCCACCAGCAGGCACATCAAGGGCGTGGTGGTCAATGAACCGGTCTATATCGCTCCGACCGCCGTCCTTTCCAATTGCATCATCGGGCCGAACACGAGCGTGGGCGAACGGGCCGAAATTACCGACGCGGTCATCCGGAATTCGATTATCAGCGAAAATGCCCGCGTGCACGGCGCCCTGCTGGAAAATTCGATCGTCGGCAACGGCTCGGTGCTCACCGGCAGCTACCGGCGCATCAACGTCGGAGGCGCCTCGGAAATCGACATCTTCTGAACGCTCACACAACTACCCCCGCTTAATTTCTTCGAGGAGTATTATGGGATATCTCTTCACGTCCGAATCGGTGTCCGAAGGGCATCCGGACAAGGTGTGCGACCAGATTTCGGACGCGGTACTGGACGCAATCCTGGCGCAGGACAAGGACGCGCGCGTTGCCTGCGAAAGTTTTGTGACGACAGGCCTGGCATTCGTGGGGGGTGAGATCACCACCGATGCCTACATCGAAGTGCAGGACATCGTCCGCCAGGTCATCCGCGACATCGGGTATACGAAGGCGGAATACCGGTTTGATGCGGAATCCTGCTCGGTGATCTCCAGCATCCACGCCCAGTCCCCCGATATCGCCCGGGGGGTCGACACCGGCGGCGCCGGGGACCAGGGCATGATGTTCGGCTATGCGACCAACGAGACGCCGGAATACATGCCGATGTCCCTCATGTTCGCCCACAAGCTGGTCAAGCGTCTCGCCGACATCCGCAAGAAACACAACCGCATCATGCCCTACCTGCGTCCCGACGCAAAATCGCAGGTGACCATCGAGTATCACGGCCGCAGGCCGGTCCGCGTCCATACGATCGTCGTGTCGACCCAGCACGACGCCGACGCCGCGCAGAAGAAGATCAGGGAAGACGTCGTTCGTCATGTCATCAACGAGGTCATCCCGGAACACCTCCGCGACCGCTCCACTATCGTCCATGTCAACCCGACCGGACGCTTTGAGATCGGCGGGCCCCACGGCGATACCGGCCTCACGGGACGGAAGATCATCGTGGACACGTACGGCGGCAAAGCGCCCCACGGCGGCGGAGCGTTCTCCGGCAAGGATCCGTCCAAAGTGGACAGGAGTGCGGCCTACGCGACACGGCACATCGCGAAGAATATCGTCGCCTCCGGACTCGCGGACGAATGCCTGATTCAGGTCGCCTATGCAATCGGCGTCGCGCAGCCGGTGTCGGTCCATGTCAACACCTTCGGCACAGGACGCATTCCCGACGCGGAGCTGGATCGTGTGATCATCAAGGAAATCGACATGACGCCCCGCGGCATCATCAAGAGGCTGAACCTCCGCCGTCCCATCTACCGGAAAACTGCCGCGTACGGACACTTCGGCCGCAACGACAAGGACTTCACCTGGGAGAAACTCGACCTCGTCAACACCCTCCTGAAGGCGATCAAGTAGAATGTCAGACACCCACAATTCATTGTAAGGGCAGGAACGCTATGGATCAGAAAGCAGGGAAGTATAAGGTTGCCAAACTGAAGCTCGCGTCTGAGGGAGACCGGCTCATCGAATGGGCGGAGTCACGGATGCCGGTGCTGATGGCACTCCGGGCGAAGTACGCCCGGTCGAAGCCGTTCAAAGGGTACAGGATCGCCGGATGCTTGCATGTGACGAAGGAAACCGCTGTGCTCGTCAGAACGTTCGTCGAGGCCGGCGCGGATGTGAGCTGGAGCGGGTGCAATCCGCTTTCCACCAACGACGCCGTCGCTGCCTCGCTGGCGAAACAGGGCATCTCGATCTTTGCCTGGCACGGCATGAACGTGAAGGAGTTCTACTGGTGCATCGAGGAGACACTGAAATTTCATCCGCACCTGACCCTCGATGACGGCGCCGATCTCATCTTCACGATCCATAACAAGCATCCTGAGTTTGCGGAAAAATACGTGATCGGCGGGACGGAAGAGACGACGACCGGCGTGCACCGTCTCCGGGCAATGGCAGCGGATCGCGCTCTCAGGTATCCGGTCATCGCGGTCAATGACGCCGAGACAAAGTGGGATTTCGACAACGTGTACGGCACCGGGCAATCGACCCTCGACGGTGTCCTGCGCGCGACGAGCGTGCTGCTGGCGGGGAAAAACGTCGTCGTGGCCGGCTTCGGTCACTGCGGCAAGGGCGTTGCACTCCGCGCCAAAGGGCTCGGCGCGAACGTCATCGTCACCGAAGTGAAGCCGACCGCGGCGCTGAAAGCGACGCTGGAGGGTTACCGGGTGATGACCATGGACGAGGCGGCGAAGATCGGCGATCTGTTCATCACCGCCACCGGCGTCAAGGACGTCCTCATCGACCGGCACTTCCGCATGTTGAAGGAGGGAGCCATCGTCTGTAACACGGGGCACTACGACTGCGAGATCAACCTGGTGCACCTCGCGAAGTTCGCCAGGAAGAAACGCGAGATCCGGATGAACAACGAAGAGTACACGCTGAAGAACGGGCGGAAGATTTACGTCCTCGCGCAGGGCCGGCTTGTCAATCTTGCGGCGGCCGAAGGACATCCCTCGGAGGTCATGGACATGTCGTTCGCCAACCAGTTCATGTCCCAGCTCCGGCTCGTCGAACTTCACCGGCAGGGCGTGCGGCTCGAGGATACGGTGCATGACATCCCGCCGGAACAGGATCAGGACATCGCCCGTGTCAAGCTCCATACGCAGGGTCTCCGTATCGACACATTGACGAAAGAACAGCTGGCGTATATGGAGGATTACAGCGCGGGAACCTGACCGCACCCCCCGCAACGACGAAAGCGGCCCCTCGGGGCCGCTTTCGTGCTTTCTGCCTCTCCACGCGTTCTTGTCAGAGCCCCATCACACGCTTGATGGAGAACTGAAGGTACTCGATGTTGAACGGCTTCGTGATGTAATCATCCGCTCCCAGCCGGAGTGTCTCGGTGGCGACCGAAAACCCGACCCTCCCGGTCAGCATGATCACCTTACACTTCAGCCCCTTGTCCTTGATGAATTTCAGCACATCAATCCCTGACTTGACGGGCATATTGATGTCCAGCAGCATTAGATCGTAATTCCCCTTTTCCAGCATTTCGATTGCCACCGCGCCGTCCTCCGCCTCGTCGAGCGTATATCCCATGGCAGTGAGCTGATCGCGCACGATGGTGCGCAAGTCCGCATCATCATCGACGTACAGGATTCGTAATTGGCTCATGGTCGGGTGTATGAATAGTAGTAGCGCCGGCGTCCCCGCCGGCGGCTTTTCCAATTTGCCAGTAGTAGCGCCGGCGTCCCCGCCGGCTGCTTTCGCGTGCGTATATAGCGAAATTAGCCAGTAAAGTCAACCAACTGCATCACAACAGAAATGCCCCGAATCTCCCTCCCGGTCCCATGGTGGATTCTCTCCCTCCTCGCTCTGGCGCCCGCCCGCACCTCTGCGCAACAACAGGTTTTTCCCTACACCGAGAACTTCGACGCCGCCACTCCTCCGGTCCTCCCGCCGGGATGGGCGTCGTCCAGAAACAAGGCGGCAGGAACTGATGACTTTACATTGAGCGCGACAGCGCCCCGTTCTGCCCCTCATTGTGCTGCCGCCACCAATGCCACGCTCCCCCAGGAACTCATCTCCCCGGTGTTCGATTTCACAGGTTTCACGCGCGGAAATCTCGGTTGGTATACACGGCGGTCGTCCACATTCAACGCGGCGATCGTCTGCGAGGCTTCAATCGACAGCGGGGCGGCGTATACACTTCAGATAGGTGACACGCTCCTCCCGTCGGGCTCTACCTCCTATGTGGCCTCGGTGGTACAGCTCCCCGCAGCCCTGGCAGGCCGGCGGCGCGTCCGGTTCCGGTGGCGGATTGTGCCCGATGCCGCAGGCACATCGGGAACGCTCCGGATCGACGATGTCACGCTCGGCGATAGTGCGGTGGGGGATTCCGCCGCGGCAGGCGATATCGTTGTCAACGAGATCATGTATGCTCCCGGAACCGGCGAGCCGGAATGGATCGAGATTCTGAACCTGGGTGCGCGACCGGTCAACCTCCACGACTGGACGGTGGCGGATGCGACGCTGGTTCGAAGGTCCATCACCGCCTCTGAAGTCCGGCTTGACCGGTATGAATATTGTGTGCTGACGGGGGATTCGGCGGCCCTCAGGGCATTCGACCCCGGCATCCCGGGAAGGACCCTCCAGGTGACCGGCTTACCCGCATTAAACGATGCGGGGGATTGCGTGACGATCGCCGATGCACGCGGTTTCACGATCGATTCGGTGGCATATCTTCCGCAGTGGCATAATCCCGCCGTTCAGGACTCCCGCGGACGCTCGCTCGAACGGATCATCGCCCGGGGTGCATCAAACGACCCCGGCAACTGGACGTGCTGCGTCCTCCCCCGCGGAGGAACTCCCGCTCAGCCCAACAGCGCCGCACGCCGGCCGGGGACCTCCGGAGCTCTCCTTTCCTGCAATCCGAATCCCTTCTCGCCGGATAACGACGGCGTGGACGACGCGACGGTGGTCCACTATACACTTCCCGAAGGGATCTGGTCTGTTCAGGTGAAGGTCTATGACGTGCGGGGAAGGCTCATCCGGCGGCTTGCCTCCGCTGTTCCCGGCGTCGGCCAGGGAGATATCGTGTGGGATGGAAGGGATGATGAGCGCGTACACGGACATATCGGCATCTACATCGTAATGCTTGAAGCCTTTGAACAAAAACGGGGATGGAGTGTCAGCGGAAAAACAGTGGTGGTTCTCGCAGGCCGTCTGCAGTAGCACCGGCGTCCTTGTCTCGGCCCGCCGAAGGCGGGACGGACCCGCGGGTGGTTTTTCTTAGATCCAGGCTCCTTCCAGCTTGCCGAATATCAGCTCATCCACCATCTTCAGGATCTGTTTTATGGGGGTCGTCTTGTCGAGCAGGAAATCGAGTTTCGGATCCAGCTTCACCGTGGAGCTGTATGCATCATGATATCCGGAGATGAAAATGAACTTGGTCGTGCGGTACCGGTCGATCTCCCGCGCGAAGGCGTGGAGCTTAAGCCCGTCCAGCCGCGGCATACGGATGTCGGAGATGATCAGGTCAATATCTTCCTGCGAAAGGACGTCGCATCCTTCCATGCCGTCATGGGCCGTGTGGACTGTGTACCCGTTCTGCGTGAGTACTTCCTTCACGAGGGAGAGGTAATCGGCGTTGTCGTCAACAAGCAGGATGTCCATGGTCGTACGCCAGCTCCAATGTATTTCAAATGTTCGATTCTGAATTCAATATGGCGAAACCAGCCCGGGATAGCTGTGCGTGAAGTCACAAATGTTATGTCAGAAATGTGATTTGACGCGTAATGCCACCGAAAAGCCCTCAAAATGACTCACAAATGCACTCAACCCTTCTGTAGAATTTTCGGCATCTCATCCCGCAGGAGCCGGTAGAGCTCCCATTCCTTCATGTGCGTGGCTCCAAGCCTCTCGTAGAACTCGATGGCAGGCCGGTTCCAGTCAAGGACCGACCACTCCATCCGTCCGCACCCCCGCTCATGTGCCAGGGCAACCATCGCCCGGAAGAGTGTGCTGCCGACTTTCCTGTCACGATAGGCGGGAAGGACAAAGAGGTCTTCGAGGTAGAGCGTCGGGAGGGCAAGAAAACTCGAATAGGTCTCGAAGACAAACGCGTAGCCGGCGGTCACTCCGTCATACGCCCCCAGGTGACATTCAAGTCTCGGCCGCTCGCCGAAGAGATCGTTCAGAAGCCGTTGCTGTGCCGGGGGATCCGGAGGGGCCAGCTTCTCGTAGTCTGCAAGCGCACGGACGAGCGAGAGAATGACAGGGCCGTCCGCGGGGACGGCCCTGCGCACATGAGGCTGCACTTCACTTCCCCCCGGCCTTGAACTTGGCAAGCGTCTCTTCGTAACCCTTCCGTTCCTTCGGAGTCGCCTCCTTCAACAACCCGAGTGCCTTCTCTTCGAGAGCGATCGCTTCCTTCGCGTTCCCGCGCTCGAATTCCACTGTCGCCTGTGTATCCAGGTACATTGCCCGGTCGCCGTCGGTTTTGGCGAGTGCCACCGCGGCTGCGGCAGTTTCGGCGGCATGGTCGAGATTGATCTTCTTCTCTGCGCAAAGCCAGGCGTAACTGTTCATCATCGCCGCGTTGTTCGGATTTATCGCGCTGTACCGGAGGTAGTATTTCTTCGAACCGTCCGCGTCCCCCTTGCGCAACGACGCATTCAAGAGCGTGTTAAGCGCCTGGCGCATTCTGGGCGATTCCGGGTACTTTTCGACGAACGCCTCGAGGGGAGCGCTCTTGCTCTCCGACTGCAGGGAGTTGACCGCAAGGGAGAATTCCGCCTCTTCGTTGTGCCCGAGCTTGTTCTCCGGATCGAGTTCCAGGAGCTTGCGATACTGCTCGGCCGCACGTCCCGGTTCATTCCGATCGTCAAACTTGACAGCAATGGCGTACCGGATCGCGGGGTCGCTTGGATGCTTCCCAACGTCGGCGAGCATTGTCGCCAGCGTGCTCTCCCCGGTCACGTAACCTTTAACAGTTTTCAAGAACGGTTCCGGAGGCATGTACCCCAGGAGCCGGTCGATTTCATCGCCGTTCGCATTGATCAGGAGGATGGTCGGATATGCCCGCACGCCGTACTTCTTCGCGATTGCAATGCCTTCTCCCTTCTCCGCGTCGATTTTGATCGGGACGACAGTGCCGTTAATGTAATCCGCAACTCCTGCGTCCGAATACGTCCGTGCGTCGAGCGTATCGCACCAGCGGCACCAGTCGGTGATGAAATCGATCATGACCGGCTTCTTTTCCGTGCGCGCCCGCGTGATCGCTTCATCCAGGGGTCCGCGGAGAAACTTGATTTCGGCCTGCGCAGAGCCCGCCGCCAGCAACGCCGCCAGCAACGCCGCCAGTAATAGCATCCCCAGCTTGTTCATGCAAATCCTCCCGTTGGTTACAATGCAGTACAGTGCAAGATATCAGGATTCTTGACTCTTTCAAGATGATCGGTCATCTTGGTTCGTCCAGACACGTGGTAGTGGCACGGGCCACGATGCAGTGGGACGGGCGTCCCGCCCGTCCCACATTGCTAAATGCTTGTGTAGCACCGGCGTCCCCGCCGGTGGCTCTTCCATGAGGCGAATTCTCATCTACATTCTGTGGTCGCACCGGCGTCCCCGCCGGTGGCTCTTCCATGAGACGAATTCTCATCTACATCCTGTAGTGGCACGGGCGTCTCGCCCGTGGCTTTTCACCAAGTATCAAGGAGTCCCTCTATGAAACAAATTCTCCCTCTTTTCCTTCTCGCGTGTATAGCCTCCTTGGCCCTCTCCCAGCCCAAAGTAACCGCCATCCGGTGCGGGACCCTCATCGACGGCGTCTCCGGCGTCCCGCGCCATGGCGCGGTGATCGTCGTGGAAGGAAACACGATCAGGGAAGTCGGCAAGGAGGTTCCGGCAGGCGCAACCCTGATCGACCTCTCTGGTGCGACCGTGTTGCCGGGCCTCATCGATGCCCATACCCACATCCTCCTGCAGGGTGACATCACCGAGGAGGACTATGCCGAGCAAATCCTCAAGGAATCCATCCCCTACCGAACCCTTCGCGCAAGTCTCTCGTGCAAAACCGCACTCATGAACGGATTCACAACCCTGCGCGATCTGGAGACGGAAGGCGCGATGTACGCCGACGTCGATCTGAAAAAAGCCATCAACAACGGCATCATCGTCGGGCCGCGCCTGTTCGTCGCCACCCGTTCGATCAACACCACGGGGCATTACCCTCTTCGCAATAGCGCGTATGCGTGGGAACTCCACCTCCCCAAGGGCGTGCAGGAAATCACGGGGGCCGATGAAGCCCGGCGCGCGGTCCGGGAACAGATCTCCTACGGGGCGGACTGGGTCAAGGTGTACGCCGACCGGAGCTACTACCGGGAGCCCGGCGGCGCGTTCCGGAGTTTGCCGAACTTCACCGACGAGGAGTTAAAGGCGATCGGCGATGAAACCCGGGTGTCGCGCAAGAAGCTGGCGGCGCACGCGGTGACGCGTGACGGCATCATCCCTGCCATCAATGCGGGCGCTTCCTCGATTGAACACGGATTCGCCATGGACGACGAGTGCATCGCGCTCATGGTGAAAAAGGGGGTTGCGTGGTGCCCCACCATCTATGTGAATGTTTGGGTGGCGGAAGGCCGGGCTGCAGCCGGGAATCCCATCAACAAGGCTCTCGCGGAAATCCAGCCGCTCGTCTTCGCAAAGGCCCATAAAGCCGGCGTGAAAATAGTCTTCGGTACGGATGTGGGCGGATTCGCGTGGACGGAGAATCAGGCGAAGGAATTCACCTATATGGTCCAGTGGGGGATGACCCCGATGGAGGCCATTCAGTCCGCGACGACCGATGCCGCCGACCTGCTCGGCATGAAAGGAAAGCTCGGGGAAATCAGCCCCGGCGCCCTGGCCGACATCATTGGCGTCGGAGGAGATCCGCTCCAGGACATCGGGCTCCTTCAGCATGTCCGGTTCGTCATGAAAGATGGCACGGTGTTCAGGAATGAACTGCCGGCCGCAGGCAGGTGACTGCTTCTGTGCGCACCGCGCCCGGTACCTTAGTCCTGGTCACCTGAGGCACTTCGGGCGCTCATGATGACGCCCAGCGCGATCGAGAGGAGCCGCGCGTCCGCCCTGTCTACCCGTGAAGGAATCAGGATCGGCGCCCTGCCGCCGACTATGACGTGGGCAAGCCGGAGGCCGGCAAAATAGGTTGTGCTCTTTGCCAGGCTGTTCGCCGACTCTATGTTCGCGGCGACGAGTATCTCCGCATTTCCTGCAACTTCCGAGCGGATCCCTTTCTCGGCCGCCGCTTCAATCGAGATCGCATTGTCCAGCGCGAACGGCCCGTCCACGAGGCATCCCCTGATCTGACCCCGGTCATTCATCTTCGACAGCGCCGCGGCGTCCAGAGTCGATTGCAGGCCTGGGACGACGAATTCTGTGGCGGAAAGAACCGCGACCTTCGGCATTGTGTTGCCGAGCGCGTGCGCCACAGCCACTGCATTGGCGATCAGCTCTACCTTGTTCTTCAGATCGGGGGCCAGCGTCATCCCCCCGTCGGTGATCATGATGAACTTGTTCCCCTCGCGGGGGGGATATTCCAGCACGAATATATCGCTCAGCAGCTTCCCCGTCCGGAGTCCTCCCTCCGCGTTCAGTACCTCCCGCATCATGGTCGCGGTGTCCACACCCCCCTTCATCAGAATGTCGGCGTTTCCCTCCCGCACTGCGTCGATGGCAGCACGCAATGCTCTGTGGGTACCATCCGCCGGTATGACGGACACTCGCCCCGCATCGACACCGCGGGCGGAGAGTTCGCGCTTGATGAGATCGCCGTCACCGGCACACACCAGACTGACCTTGAGGGCCTGCACGGCGTCCCGGAGTGCGTCAAACGTGTCGGCGGACGAAGGTAACGCGACAGCGACCCGCTTCGGCGGCAGCGTGGCGGCAAAGGCCAGCAGTTGATCAAAGGTCTGAATCACGAGTTCCTCCCGGTCAGTATTCAAGTGGTTCCGCTTCTCCCCGCAGCACACGCACGGCCCCCAGTGCCAGGGAGTGCATTTCGTCCTCCCCCGGATAGACGATCACGGGCGCGATGAATCGTACCCGCTCCGTAATCCATCCGACCAGGAGCGCGGACGCGGCCAGCCCGCCGGTCAGGATCACCGCCTGGACATCGCCTTTCAAGGCGGCCGCCATTGCACCGATCTCCTTGGCGATCTGATATGCCATCGCCTCGTACACCTCGCGTGCCCGGAGATCCCCCTTCGCGATCATCGCTTCCACCTCCACGGCGGAATTCGTCCCGCAATACGCTGTCAGCCCTCCGGCGCCACGCACCATATCCCGGACTTCCCGCTCCGCATACGAGCCGGAAAAGCACATCGTGATGAATTGCTGCAGGGGAAGGCCACCCGTGCGCTCGGGGGAAAATGGGCCGTCGCTCGACGCATCGTTGACGTCGATAATCCGCCCTCCCCTCAAAGGAGCAACGGAGATCCCGCCGCCGAGGTGCGCCACGATAAACCGGCTCTCTTCGAAGGGCGTGCCCGTTTCCGCCGCGGCACGCCGGCCTGCGGCGTGAATGTTCAGTGCGTGCGAGAGCGCGCTGCGCGTGACCAGGGGATGCCCTGAATAGCGGGCAAGCGGCTCCAGTTCATCCACCGAGACGGGGTCCACGACGTATGCCTCGCACCCGAACTCACGCGCCAGCCTCTGTGCCATCGCGCAGCCAAGGTTGGATGCGTGTTCCCCCTGCAGGTTCGCGCGGGCGTCTGCGACCATCTGTTCGTTGACCCGGTACGTCCCGCCCGGCAGCGGCCGGAGCAACCCCCCCATGGCAACTACGGCTGCCACGCCGTCGGTCCGGGCGAACGCCCATTCGCGCACGAGGTGAAGACGAAAATCGCATTGATCCCAGAGCCGCGGAAACTTCCGGAGGGCCGCCGGATCATGGCGTATCACCTCGGCGCACCGCTGCTGTTCACAGTCGAACAGCGCCATCTTGGTGGACGTCGACCCGGGGTTGATGACTAGAATGGGATGCATGGATCCTTCAGCAAATACGGGGGAGCTGTTCGCCCGAGAGCATGTCGACGACGCGCATCCCCCCGATGGTACTCTTCATGACGACGAGGCCGGGATGATCTGCCACCACCTTGCCGATGACAACCGCATCCTTGCCGAGCGGATGGGAGCGCATCGCGGCGAGCACCCGCGGGGCGGAAGCCGGGTCGACGAAGGCGAGCATCTTCCCCTCGTTGGCCACGTAGAGCGGATCCAGGCCGAGGATTTCACACGCCCCCCGCACTTCGTCCGTCATCGGAATCGCCTCCTCGATGATCGCAATGCCCATACGGGACGAACCGGCGATCTCGTTGAGCGCGCTCGCGATGCCGCCGCGGGTCGGATCGCGCATGACGTGGACGCCGGGATCTGCTTGCAGGATCTGTGCAACCAGCCCGTGGAGCGGCGCGGTATCACTCACGATCTGCGTTTCGAATGCCAGCCCCTCGCGTACGGACATGATCGCCATGCCATGCGCGGCGATGTTGCCGTTCAGTATGATCACGTCGCCGGGACGCGCGTTCCGCGGGCTCACGTCAACCCCCGGAGCGATCACGCCGATGCCGGATGTGTTGATGAAAACACGGTCGCCCTTCCCTTTATCGACGACTTTGGTGTCGCCCGTGACCAGCGTGACGCCGGCCGCCCGCGCGGCGTTTTTCATGGAGAGAACCACCCGCCAGAGCTCCTCCATGGGAAGCCCTTCCTCAATGATAAAGGCGGAGGAGAGGTACTGCGGGACCGCGCCGCACATCGCCAGATCGTTCACGGTGCCGTTCACGGCCAGTTCCCCGATGTCACCGCCCGGGAAAAAGATCGGGTCGACGACGTATGTATCGGTCGAGAATGCAAGCCGCAGTGCACCAAGCGGAATGACCGCGCCATCGTGCAGCGGCGCGAGCAGCTCGTTGTCGAATTGCGACACGAACATCTTCTGGATCAGCTGTTGCGTGAGTTTTCCTCCCCCGCCGTGCGCCAGGAGCACTGTTGCGTACTCGGACTGCGGAATCGGACACGAGAGCCCTGCAAACGGATCGATCACCGGTTTGTTCTCCATTGGTCTTCTCCTCATGAGCTTTCCTGACCCGCCGCAGCGTGCCGGAACTGGCCGTAATGATAGTACGCGGCGCACGCGCCTTCCGACGACACCATCGGCGCGCCAAGCGGATGCTCAGGCGTGCACTTGGAACCGAACGCGGAACACTCGTGCGGCTTTTTCAATCCCTGCAGGATTTCCCCCGCGATGCAGAGGGGTGATTCCTGCGCCACGATCCCGCCGACGTCAAACACCCGCTCCGCGTCGAAGGCGGCAAACTCTTCCCGCAGCCGGTAGCCGCTCCGGGGTATTTGGCCGATCCCCCGCCAGGAGCGGTCGGTCACCTCGAACACCTCTTCCAGCAGCTTCCGGGCGGCCGGATTTCCTTCCCGGCGGACGGCACGCGCGTACTGGTTCTCCACGTCCGTCCGCTTCTCCTCCAGCTGCCGGATCGCCATGGCAAGCCCCTGCAGAATATCGACCGGCTCGAATCCGGTCACCACAATCGGAACCTTGTACTTCCGGGCGAGGGGAATGTACTCCTCGTACCCCATCACCGTGCAGACGTGCCCCGCGGCCAGGAAGCCCTGGATCCTGCTGGCGGGTGACGAGAGGAGCGCATCGATCGCAGGGGGGACCAGTACATGGGAACAGAGGAGGGAGAAATTGCGCAGCCCGAGCCGCCTTGCCTGCCACACGGTCATCGCGTTCGCCGGTGCCGTCGTCTCGAATCCCACCCCGAAGAAGACCACCTTCTTCCCGGGATTCTCTGCGGCAATTTTCACCGCGTCGAGCGGTGAATAGACCATGCGGACGTTCCCCCGCTCGGCCCGCACGGTGAGCAGGTCCTTCGACGAACCTGGGACCCGCATCATGTCGCCAAAGGAGGTGAAAATAACGTCCGGCAACGATGCAATCGCAATTGCCTTGTCGATGATCTCCAGCGGCGTCACGCAGACGGGGCAGCCGGGTCCGTGCACCAGCGTGATCTCCGGCGGGAGCAGCGATTCGATCCCGTACTTGACGATCGTGTGGGTCTGCCCGCCGCAGATTTCCATGATCGTCCACGGCTGCGTGGTGATGTTCCTGATGGCTGCGGCGAAGCGCTCCGCCGCTCCCCTGTCGCGGTACTCGTCGAGGAATTTCATACAACCTCCTCGTCAGAGGCCTCATCGATTTCCTTGAAGAGCTCCAGCGTTTCGAGCGCCTCTTTCTCGTCCACCGTGCTGATGGCAAACCCGACATGGACGATGACGTACTGCCCCACCGTCACCTCGGGAAGCCACTCAAGGCACACCTTTTTCTTGATTCCCCCGAAGCTGACGTCCCCCATGAGCGGCGTTGTCCCGCGCTCGATCTGCAGTACCTTTCCCGGAATTGCGAGGCACATATCATCCCTCCGTCGGTTTAATTCAATAACCCCTGTAGTAGCACCGGCGTCCCTGCCGGTGGCTCTTCGATCAGACTCGCCCGCCCTCCAATGCCGCCACATAGATCTGCCCAAGCGCAATCCCGCCGTCGTTTGGCGGAATGCGCTGGTGCCAGTACGGCTGAAATCCCGCGCCAAGGAGAAGCCGTACCGTTTTCTGAAGGAGGTACAGGTTCTGAAAGCATCCGCCGGTTAGAATCACCTTCTGTTCGCTGGTGCGCCGTGCAACCGCAACGATCGCGGCGGCGAGCCCGTTATGAAATTTCGCTGCAATCTCGTTCGTGCTGACGCCCGCGGCGACGTCCGCCAGGATCGCGCGCACCATTGGTTCCCAGTCTGCGATGAATTCCGGACGATCCTTTCCGTTGTGCCCACCGCGCGCTGCATCCGCCCCCGGTTCCGCCCTCCCGGCCGGAAGTTCTGAGTGATGCCTGACCGGGAACGGGTACGCCGAT
>JBGPYM010000286.1:0-3683 GCA_041493205.1 Bacteroidota bacterium | reverse complement strand
TGATCGTGCTCGGCGTGTGCGCACTCAGCGCACAGACGAGGCGGGGACTGGAGCTGCCGGACATGTTTGCCATGAAGCGGATCGCATCGCCCGCGCTCTCGCCGGACGGGAAGTGGGTTGCCTATAACCTGACGACCGCAGACCTTGCGGCCAACAAGAATCTCACCGATCTCTGGATGAGCCCGGTTGAGGGCGGACCCGCGAAGCAGCTCACCGCGCACTCCTCCTTCGACGGCAACGCGGCATGGTCACCCGACGGGAAGTGGATCGCCTTCGAATCCCTCCGGTCCGGCGTCCGTCAGATCTGGCTCATGAGCCCCGACGGGAGCGAACCGAAGCAGTTCACGCGAATTGCCGGCGGCGCTTCGCAGGCCGTCTGGTCGCCTGACGGCAGGTTCATCGCCTTTATTTCCGAAGTGTTTCCAGAATACTCCGACAGGCCGTTCGGGGAGAGCGACGCGCTCAACAAGAAACGGCTTGAGGAGCTGGAGAGCGGAAAGGTGAAGGCGAGGATCATCACCCATCTCCTGTACAGGCACTGGGATCAGTGGGTGGACGGAAAGCGGAAGCACATTTTCATCCAGCCCATGGAGGGCGGGGAGCCGCGCGACCTCACGCCGGGCGACCGGGACGCCGTGCCGACATCGCAGACATTTTCGGCCGGAATTGATTATGCCTTCTCCCCCGACGGGAAAGAGATTGCCTACACGGCAACACCTGTTCCGGTTCACGAGGAGGCATGGTCCACCAACCACGACATTTACACGGTTCCCGTCACCGGCGGCGCGCCGAAACAGCTGACCGTCAACCCGGCCGCTGACGGTACTCCCCGCTATTCACCGGACGGAAAGTACATCGCGTATCGCGCTCAGAAGCGGGCGGGGTTTGAGGCCGATTGCTGGGAGCTGATCCTGTTCGAACGGGCGACGGGAATTATGCGGAGTCTCACGGCCCAGTTCGACGGTCATACCGGCGCACCGGTCTGGGCACCGGACAGCCGGACCCTTTATTTTGACGCTGAAGAGAAGGGAACGGTTCCCATTTTTGCGGTAACGATCAAGGGGAACGACGTCCGGAAGCTGCCGGTGCAGCACACCAACCACGACATCAGCGTGAGCCGTGACGGCAAGCGGCTTGTCTTTACGGAGATCAGCGCGATGCGCCCCGGGGAGATCTACCGGTGCGCGGCAGACGGATCGGGCTCTGCGCCCGTTACGGGTGCCAACGATGCGTTGTATGCCGGGCTCGATGTCCCAACGCCCGAATCGTTCTGGTTCGACGGGGCCGGCGGTACGAAAGTACACGAGTGGATATTCAAGCCGCCGAAGTTTGACCCTTCCAGGCGGTACCCGCTGGTGTACATGGTCCATGGAGGTCCGCAGAATGCGTGGCTCGACAGCTGGTCCTTCCGCTGGTGCCCGTCGCTCTGGGCTGCCCGGGGCTACGTGATTGTGGCGCCCAACCCGCGCGGGAGCACGGGATTCGGGCAGAAATTCACGGACGAAATCAGCGGCGATTGGGGCGGCAAAGTGTTCGTCGACCTGATGAAGGGTCTGGACGCCGTTGAAGCATTGCCGTACATTGATACGGCCCATGTCGCCGCGGCGGGCGCGTCGTTCGGCGGCTACATGATGAACTGGTTCCTCGGCAATGCGCCCGACCGGTTCAAAGCGATCGTCACGCACGACGGCGTCTACAACTTTGAAAGCAATTACGGGACAACGGACGAGGTCTGGTTCGACGACTGGGATCACGGCGGATCACCGTGGCAGAAGCCCGAAGACTTTGCGCGATTCTCCCCACACCGGTATGCCAAGAACTTCCGGACGCCGACGCTCATTATCCATGGCGCACTCGATTTCCGGGTCCCCGAGTCAGAGGCGATGCAGCTTTTCACGGCACTGCAGAAGCAGGGCGTGCCGTCGAAGTTCCTCTACTTTCCCGACGAAGGGCACTGGGTGCTGAAGCCGGCGAACAGCGAGCTCTGGCATACGACCGTCTTTGGGTGGCTTGACCGGTATCTCTCTGTTCATTGATCTGACATTGCGAGGAATCCATGCAGCCACAAGGCACCGGTGCAGAACCGCTGGCGCTCCTCGGGCTGAAGAACCTGGGAAACGTCTACTGGAACCTGTCGACCCCTGCGCTCTACGAGGAGGCGGTGCGGCGGCGGGAGGGATGGATCTCGCATCTTGGTCCGCTCGTGGTCCACACCGGCCATCACACCGGGCGGTCGCCGAACGACAAGTTCGTCGTGCGGGAGCCGAGCAGCGAATCGCGGATCGCATGGGGGAAGATCAACCGCCCCATGGAGGAAGAGAAATTCAACGCACTGTATGCCAAGTTCTGTGCGTTCTTTCAGGGGCGCGACGTGTTTGTGCAGAATCTATACGGCGGCGCGGATCCACGGTACCGGATCCCCGTCCGCGTCGTGACCGATCACGCATGGCACAACCTCTTTGCGCGGAACCTGCTCCTCCAGCCTCCCGCACCGGTCATCCACACCTCCCCCGACACCTTTACGATCATCGACTCGCCCCGGTTCCATGCTTCCCCCGAAGTCGACGGGACGAATTCCGAGGTGTTCATCGTCATCAATTTTGCCCGGCGCATTGCGATCATCGGCGGCACGACGTACGCAGGGGAGATCAAGAAGTCGGTATTTACCGTCCTGAATTATCTCCTGCCGGACCAGGGTGTCTTCCCCATGCACTGCTCGGCCAATGCGGGGAACGGGGGCGACACGGCGCTGTTTTTCGGACTTTCCGGAACCGGGAAGACCACACTTTCCGCGGACCCCGGGCGGTTCCTCATCGGCGACGATGAGCATGGGTGGAGCAATGAGGGAATTTTCAATTTTGAGGGGGGGTGCTATGCGAAGGTCATCCGCCTCTCGGCCGAGGCGGAGCCGGACATTTACCGGACCACGCGGGCGTTCGGCACGGTGCTTGAGAATGTGATCATCGACAGTGACTCGCGCTTCACCGATCTCAACGACGGGACGTTGACGGAGAATACCCGCGCCGCGTACCCCCTGACGCACATCGCCAACCACGTGCCATCGGGTATGGGAGGGCACCCGAAGAACATCGTCATGCTCACCTGCGATGCGTTCGGCGTGATGCCGCCGATTGCAAAGCTGACGCCGGACCAGGCGATGTATCACTTCCTCTCGGGCTATACGGCCAAGGTTGCGGGAACGGAGAAGGGGGTCGGGAACGAGCCGCAAACCACGTTCAGCACGTGTTTCGGGGCGCCATTCATGCCGCTGCAGCCGACCGTCTATGCAACGATGCTGGGGGAAAGAATTTCCCGGCACGCATCGGACACGTGGCTTGTTAATACCGGCTGGAGCGGCGGGCCGTTCGGCCTCGGATTACGAATGAAAATCGGATACACGCGCGCCATGATTCGTGCCGCGCTCGGCGGCCAGCTCGCATCGGTCCCGACCATGGAAGATCCGGTGTTCGGCCTGCACTTCCCGGCAGTCTGTCCCGAGGTTCCGGCGGAAATCCTCAATCCCAGGAACACCTGGAAGGACAAGAGCCAGTACGATGCGAAGGCACGCGAGCTGGCGGAAAAATTCAGGAGAAACTTCGAACAATTCGCCCAGGAATCGTCGGCCGGTGTGCGGTCCGCGGGCCCGAGGGGATAGGACCTTCGCTGTGAAATCAGAGCTGCAG
>JBGPYM010000030.1:0-18952 GCA_041493205.1 Bacteroidota bacterium | reverse complement strand
CTTTGCCTATCTCACCCGGGAGGCGGATGTCAACGCCCCCGTGGAATACCTCATCTTTGTCCCCGTTGCATCGATGCTGCTGACGATCGTCTTCGACTCCCGGGTGGGCTTTTACGGGACGGTGACGATCGCGTTCCTGGTCGCGGGGATCCGGGGAAACGACTACTCGATCGCCCTCGCCTCACTCGTTGCAGGGTCGATGGCCGTGTACACTGTGCGCGACATGAAAAACCGGACGCAGATCTTCCGGTCCCTCGGCTTCATCTTCCTGGGCTACGCACTCTCCATCACGGCGCTGGGGCTGGAGCGGTACGAAGCCACGCCGATCGTCGTTGAACAGCTCGCCTACGGGCTGCTAAACGCAGTGATATCACCGGTCCTGACGTACGGGCTCCTCATATTTGTGGAAAAGACGTTCCGCGTGACCACCGACCTTGCTCTGATGGAGCTGGCGCATTTCAACCACCCGCTCTTGCGCCAGCTGGCGGAGCAGGCGCCGGGGACGTACCATCACAGCCTGACCATCGCGACGCTTGCCGAAGCCGCGGCGGCCGCCGTGGGTGCGAACGAAGTCCTTGCACGCGTGGGTGCGTATTTCCACGACATCGGCAAGATCGTGAAGCCCACGTACTTTGTCGAGAACCAGAAGGGCTCGCGTAACCGCCACGACAAGCTCGCTCCGCGCATGAGCTCGCTCATCATCGCGGCGCACGTCAAGGACGGGATCGCCCTCGCACAGGAGCATCACCTGCCGGAAGAGGTCATTGAATTCATCCCGATGCACCACGGCACCACCAGGATGGACTATTTTTACAACAAGGCGCTCGAGCTGGCCCAGAACGATCCCGACGAGACCAAGATCGACGAGATCAAGGAGCAGGACTACTGCTACCCGGGACCACGCCCCCAGTCGAAGGAGACCGGCATCCTGATGCTTGCCGATGCCATCGAGGCCGCCGTCCGCACCATCGAGGACCCGACCCCGCAACGGGTGGAGCAGACCATTGAAGAGCTGATCAAGAAAAGGTTCGAGGAAGGCGAACTGGATGAATGCCCGCTGACCCTGAAGGACCTCACCCGGATCAAGGCCGCGTTCCTGGGCGTGCTCGTGGGGATCTATCATACACGCGTCAAGTATCCGGACACGACCAAGAAGAAAACCCGACGGCCGGGGGCGCCGCCCAGCGAGCCTCCCGGAGAACGCCTGACGACCATCATCAAGGAGATTGACGGGCAATGATGCAGCATTGCGAGGACTATCTGCAGTTTCTCTCCCTCGAGAAGAATGCATCGCACAATACGATTGCATCGTATCGCCTGGACATCGGACGGTATGTCCGGTTTCTGGAGGCGCATGGCGTTGCCCGCCCCGGAGACGTGACTGGAGGGAATGTTGCAGTGTTTCTCGAATCCCTCCGGGCGGCAAAACTATCCCCCCGGTCCGTTACGCGTTGCATCTCTTCCCTGAACGGCTTTCACAAGTATCTCATGGGCGAAGGGGTCACTCTCAGCAATCCCGTGGAGGGAATCGACGTGCCCAAACTGGAGCGGTCCCTCCCCGATGTGCTGAGTCAGGCGGAAGTGGAGGCGATCCTGAACCAGTTTTACCAGGGACCCCAGCCTTCGAGCGACCGGAAGCGCCGTCTCATGCTGCGTGACCGGGCGATCCTGGAAGTCCTGTACGCCACCGGCATCCGGGTCTCCGAACTCATTCTGTTGAAACAGCGCGACGTGCTTGAGCTGCAGGGCATCATTCGTGTCTTCGGGAAAGGATCGAAGGAACGCATGGTGCCCATCGGAAAATCGGCCCTGTACTGGGTCGGGCGCTACAAAAGCGAGTGCCGTTCGGTGCTGGAGACGCGCGGTGCAGGACAGGACGCGCTCTTCCTGAATGCACGCGGACGCCCGATGACCCGTATGGCAATCTGGAAGATCACGCAGGCATACACCCGGAAAGCCGGGATCGAAAAAGAGGTGCATCCGCACACGTTCCGTCACTCGTTCGCGACGCACCTTCTTGAAGGCGGGGCGGATCTTCGTGCGGTGCAGGAGATGCTCGGCCATTCCGACATTTCCACGACGCAGATCTACACGCATATCGACAGGGAGTATCTGAAGGAAGTTCACCGGACGTTCCATCCCCGGGGCTGACTCTTTCACTTCATCACCTCTCACGCCGGAATACGTCATGCATACGCCTCACACTGCCGCGCCGGGAATGCGGATCGCAGACCTTCGCAACGAGATCGTCGGGATCGACACCTGCGTCCCCCTGCTGGACGGCACACAGCGCCCGTATGTGTTCCTTGACAACGCGGCGAGCACTCCCGCGTTCCGCGCCGTTCTGAAGGCCATCGAGGAATTCCTCCCGTGGTATTCGGGAGTTCACCGTGGCACCGGGTTCAAGTCCCTGGTCGCCACCAACGTCTATGACACCGCTCATGACGCCGTGGGTGCGTTCGTCGGGGCTGACACCGGGACCAACACAGTGATCTTCACGAAAAACACGACCGAGTGCGTGAACAAACTGTCGCACCGGTTCGGGTTTTCTGAAGGCGATGTGGTGCTCACCACGCTCATGGAGCACCACTCGAACGATCTTCCCTGGCGGAGGTTTGCGCGTGTGGTCCACTGCGGCATCACCGCCGACGGCCATCTCGACCTGGATGCGTTCCGCGCCGCGCTTGTTCGGGAGAAGGGCCGGGTCCGGCTTGTCGCAGTCAACGGGGCTTCGAATATCACCGGGATTTGCCCCCCCATTCACGACATCGCCGCGTGGGCGCATGAGGCAGGGGCGAAGTGCTTTGTGGATGCAGCGCAGCTCGCACCCCACCGTCCGATTACCATGCTGCCGGACGATGACCCGCGCCACATCGATTTTCTCGCCCTCTCCGCACACAAGATGTATGCACCGTTCGGTACCGGCGTTCTGATCGGTCCAAAAACCTTCTTTTCCGAGGGAGATCCCGATCTTGTAGGCGGGGGAGTTGTTGACATTGTCACGCTGGACCGCGCCGTCTGGAACAGCCCGCCGTATAAAGATGAGGCGGGAAGCCCGAACGTCCTGGGTGGCGTTGCGCTTGCCGCGGCAATCAGGGTGTTGCGCAGCGTCGGCATGGAAGCGATTGCCGCGCACGAACAGGAACTGCTCCGGTACGGTTACCAGAAGCTGAAGAAGATCAGAAACATCACGCTCTATGGTCCGATGGACTCGTTCGCCGATAAAGTCGGGGTCATCACATTCAATATCGAGGGGATGCATCACTCGCTCGTGGCAGCGATCCTCGGCACCGAGGGGGGGATCGGCGTGCGTGATGGATGCTTCTGTGCGCACCCGTACGTCAAAGAGCTCCTCCATGTGAGTCATGACGAGGACAGGATCCTCACCGAGGAAGTCCTTGCGGGGAACAAGTCCCGCATGCCCGGCATGGTGCGGGCGAGCATCGGATGCTACAACACGCGCGAGGACATCGACGCGATGGTCGACATGCTGGAACGTGTCGTCTCCGGCGCCACGAAAGGGAAATACCGGCAGAATCGCTCCACCGGTGCCTTTGCAGCGGAGGGGTTCACGGTGGAGTACAGCCGCTATTGCTCCCTTGCCGGGGACGATGCGCGTGAGCAGATCGCTTCCGAGGCTTCATGATCAACGAGTTGCCGGTTCTCCCGATCCTCCTGTTCTCTGTCATCATCCACGAGATCGCGCACGGCTGGATGGCTCTCAAGCTCGGCGACCCGACCGCCCGCGATCTCGGGCGGCTGACGCTCAACCCGATCCCGCACATCGATCCGGTCGGATCCGTTCTGGTTCCGCTCGTGTCCCTTGTAGCAGCAGGACACGTGTTTATTGCATGGGCGAAGCCCGTCCCTGTGCAGCCGGGCAACTTCCACAACCCGCGCAGGGACAACGTCCTTGTATCGATCGTGGGCCCGTTCTCCAACCTTGTTCTTGCGTTTCTCTGTACGCTTGCGGTGATCGTGTGTGCGGGCATCACCCGGAGTGTTGAAGGTACTGCACCGCAGCTTGCAACCGGGCTGCTCAGATTCCTGGTGACGATGTTCTACGGAGGCGTGTACATGAACGTGGTGCTTGCCGTGTTCAACATGCTGCCGGTGCCGCCACTCGACGGCTCGCATGTGCTGGCCGGTTTCCTCCCTCCGGAGGCGGCTCAAAAGTATATGAGGATCGGGTTCCTGGGCGTCATCCTGTTTCTCTTCCTGATGAGGGTCCCGGTGGTGGCGGAGGCGTTCTACGCCCTCATCGGAGCGGTGTTCAGCCCGTTCCGGGCACTTGTTGAATTTTTTGTCTGAGCCAGACCGGCTATGCAGGAGTTTGCCTATCGGGGTTCTTCACTGACGGCCGAATCCGTTCCATTGCGCGAGGCCGCAGAGGCCTTCGGCACGCCCCTGTACGTCTACAGCAGGCACTCGCTGGAAGATCACTGCAGAAGCATCGAGGGCGCATTCGACGGGGTTCCGCATCTTTCGTGCTTTGCGGTAAAAGCGAACGCCAACCGCGAGCTTCTCCGGTTGATTGGTGGCCAGGGGTTCGGCGCTGATGTCGGCTCCCTGGGCGAACTGCGCATCGCGCTTGCGGCAGGGATCGATCCGGGGAAAATCACCTTCAGCGGTGTGGGCAAGCGGGATGACGAGATCAGCGCGGGCCTCCGCGCAGGGATCTACGCGTTTAACGTAGAATCTCCGGAGGAGATCGGTGTTCTGGATCAGATCGCGACGCGCGAGGGGATACAGGCCAGAATCCTGTTGCGCGTCAACCTCGACATCGATGCCGGGGGACACCGGTACGTGGCCACAAGTCTTCGGCAGAACAAATTCGGTGTGCAGTCGGAAAAGGCGCTGGAGGTTCTCCGATGGGCCAGCACCCTCCCGTCAATTGAGGTCCGGGGGATCCACAGTCACATCGGTTCGCAGATCACCCGCGCAGAAACATTCCTTCAGGCGGCGGAGAGCCTGATGGCGCTGGTCGGCCAGTTGCGTGCGGCGGGGATTCCGGTTCCTGACCTTGACTTCGGCGGAGGATTCGGCGTGCAGTACCGCGGCTATCTTGCGCATCCCGGCATCCCGCCCGAGGAGCCCGAGGAGCTCAATCTGTCCGCGGCAACGCTCATTACAACGGTGCTGCCGCTCCTGCGGAAAACGGGTTGCCGTCTCTCCATCCAGCCGGGGCGCTCGGTCATCGCACACGCCGGCGTGCTCCTTGTGAAGGTGCTTTACCGGAAGCAGACGGACGACAAGCTCTTCATCGTCGTTGACGGCGGGATGAACGATCTGCTCAGGCCGAGCCTCTATAACGCGCACCACCAGATAGTCCCGCTCGCGCTCGACGGACGGGGGTTCGAGCGGGCGGACGTCGTGGGGCCCCTGTGCGAGTCGGGTGATTTTCTCGCACTGGACCGGACTCTTCCGCGCGTGGAGAGGGGCGAATACCTCGCAGTGATGTGCACAGGCGCCTACGGGTACGTGCTCTCCTCGAATTATAATGCACGTCCTCGCGCGGCAGAGGTGCTGGTGGACGGATCATCGCTGCGGCTCATCCGCAAGCGGGAAACAGTGGAACAATTGTACGAAGGATAAGACGGCGTGAAGAGGTATACGGTTGCCGTCGTCGGCGCGACAGGACTGGTGGGGAGGAAGATGCTCCAGGTTCTGCAGGAGCATGCGTTCCCGGTGGGGGACCTGCGTCCGCTGGCGTCCGCACGATCCGCAGGACAGGACATCACCTATAACGGGAATGCTGTGACCGTCCGCGAGCTCACTCGCTCTTCATTCACCGGCGTGGACATAGCGCTCTTTTCCGCCGGCGCATCGGTCAGCAGGGAATTCGCGCCCCATGCAGTGCAGGCCGGCACGCTTGTGATTGACAACAGCAGCGCCTTCCGCATGGTGGACGGCGTCCCGCTCGTTGTGCCGGAAGTGAACAGGCGCGCCCTTTTTGCCCACAAGGGCATCATTGCCAACCCGAACTGTTCCACGATTCAGATGGTGGTGGCGCTGAAGCCGTTGCACGATCTGTGGAAGATCCGCCGCATCGTCGTTGCGACCTACCAGTCGGTCACGGGCGCAGGGAAGATGGGCCTCACGCAGCTGGAAGACGAATTGGCGCGGCGCCCGGGAGGCGAGAAGAAATTCCCGCATCAGATTGCGTTCAATATCCTCCCGCAGGTGGATGTGTTCTTTGAGGATGGATACACGAAAGAAGAAATCAAGATGGTGGAAGAGACGAAAAAGATCATGGGCGACAGCACCATCCGTGTGAACGCGACGTGCGTGCGCGTGCCGGTCTGGGGCGGGCACAGCGAGGCCGTGAACGTCGAGTTCGAGCGACCGTGCAGCGTTGAGGGGGCGCGTGACGCGCTGCGCGCGGCTCCCGGCGTGATCCTGCGGGATGACACGGCATCGTCCGTCTACCCGATGCCGGTGGATGCCTGGGACAGGGACGAAGTGTTTGTCGGCCGCATCCGCCGCGACCCGACAGTACCGAACGGACTCAACCTCTGGGTGGTGGCGGATAACCTCCGGAAGGGCGCTGCGACCAACGCGGTCCAGATCGCCGAAGAGTGGAGCAAGGGCGCATGAACATCAATCACCTGAGGGACGCAATGAACCGACGCGGCATCAACGTACTCCTCACCCCGCTGATCCTCCTGACAGCAGGCATTTTCCTGCAGGGGTGTCTCCTGGTGCGGACCACGGAACACCGGATTAAACTGAATGACGGCGGCGGCGGGGAGGCGTATATGCGGCTCACGGACATCCGTTCCGACGGGGTCACGGATTCCGCCCGGATCCGCGATTTTGGTGTCATGATGTCGTCCGCCGAGCTGGATGGCATCAAGGATTTCGAGCGGAACGGGCGAAAAGTCACTTCGAAACAATTCATGGTAAACGGCGATACGCTCAGCGCGGAAATCACCTACACGTTTACACAACTTGAAATGATCGAGGGGATCAAGATCAAGGACGAGGAAATATTCGTCGTCGTGAACGACGGCCGCGATATCGTCAGAACAAACGGGAAGATCAAATCATGGGAACGCGGCTCACAACGCATCGTGTGGCCGATCGACACCAAGCGCATCATGTACCAGATCAGGGAACGCTCATTGCCGCCGAGCGTCTCGCTTGCGGAACTGTACATACGGTATAACGGAAAACCCTCCGGAGGGATACGATAGCATGGCACCGTCCGCATTTCAGGACCGGTACGCTGCCGCGGCGGCAGTGGTGGAAGTCTGCCACCGGCTCTACGCCGCCGGCTTCGTCGCAGCGACCGACGGGAACGTCAGCGCGCGGCTTGCAACCGGGAATATTCTGACAACACGGACCGCCGTGAACAAGGGGGCGGTGACGCCGAGGGATCTCGTGGAGCTCAGTCCCGAAGGCAAGCCGCTCCCCGGGCAGGGGAACCCGTCGACGGAAACCGGGATGCACCTGTTCATCTACCGCGAGCGGCCCGCGTGCGGCGCCGTTGTGCACGCACACCCGGTGTTTGCGACCGGATTCGCCACCGCACGCATCCCGCTGGAGGGATGTCTCTTCCCGGAGGTCATCGTGGGCCTGGGCGCCATCCCGCTGGCGGAATACGCGACGCCCTCCACGCCCGAAGTGGCGGCTTCACTTGCACCCTTCGTGAAAACCTCCGAAGCCATCCTCCTCGCCAATCACGGTGTCGTGACCTTCGGGGCGGACCCGATGGATGCATATTACAAAATGGAAAAGGTCGAGCACGCCGCACATATCACCTTTGTCGCCAGATTGCTGGGCGGTGAGCAGCGGCTCACGCCCGGCGAGCTGGAAAAGCTGCGGCGGGTCAGCGTGCAGAGTTACGGAAAGGACTTTTCGAACAAGATCGCGTGTGCGGTCGGGGAGCCGGAGGAGGACCTGAACGAGGCGGAGATCCGCCGCTACATCGAACAGAAGCTCGCATCACTCGACGTCCGCCCATGAACCGCAAATTGAGAGTCGGCATCATCTTCGGCGGCAGGTCGGGTGAGCATGAGGTGTCCCTGGTGTCTGCAGCCTCCGTGATGAAGGCCCTCGACCCGGAGCGGTACGAGGTGATTCCCATCGGTATCACGCCGGAAGGGCGATGGATCAGTTCGTCAAAGGCCCACGCGATGCTCACCGGGAAGTCCGGATTTGAACGCGAGCCGGAAAGGTTCCTTGTGCCCGAGCCGCAGCGCCACGGACTGGTGTCCTTAGCCGCGGGGGAGAACAGCCGTGAATCGCTCGACGTCGTGTTCCCTCTTGTCCACGGCACCTACGGGGAGGACGGTACACTGCAGGGACTCCTCGAGCTGACGGATATCCCGTACGTCGGCGCGGGCGTGCTCGCATCGGCCGTCGGCATGGACAAAATAGTGCAAAAGCAGATCTTCCGCGATGCGGGGCTTCCCATCGTGCGCTTCGTCTGGTTCCTTTCGTCCGCCTGCCGCGCACAGCCGGCGGCCACCGCCCGCGCCGCGGAGAAGAAGCTCACGTACCCGATCTTCGTCAAACCGGCGAACACGGGATCAAGCGTGGGAATCGTCAAAGCGCATAACAGACGCGAACTTGCCGACGGACTCCAGTCCGCAGCGGAATTCGACCGGAAGGTGATCTGCGAGCAGGGTCTGCGCAACGTACGGGAGATCGAATGTGCGGTCCTGGGCAACAACGAGCCGGAAGCCTCCGTGCCGGCCGAAGTCATTCCCTCGAATGAATTCTACGACTATGAAGCGAAATATGTCGACGGGAAGACAACAGCGGTCATTCCTGCGAAGCTCGGGGCTGCCGTGATGCGGCGGATCCGCGCACTGGCGGTCACGGCCTACAGGAGCATCGACTGTGCAGGAATGGCCCGGGTCGATTTCTTTGTGACGAAGGGCCGGGAAACAATCACGCTGAACGAAGTTAATACCATCCCGGGCTTCACCGCCATCAGCATGTATCCGAAAATGTGGGAGGCGTCGGGACTTTCATATCCCCAGCTCCTCGACCGCCTGATTACACTGGCCATTGAGCGCCACGGCGAAATGAGCCGCAGGCGTACGTCATATACTCCCGTCAGGGAATGGTATAAGAACGGGGAGGCATAGCCGAGTCATGCCAGACACGGACAATCTCTTTTACCGGAAGGCCAGGCGCCGGATAGACCCGGGAGCGCTGCTCAGAAAGCTTCTCGGCAACAGGCGCCTGCTGATTCTTCTTGTCGTCGGGGTACCGGTGCTTGCCTATGCAGTCTTCGGAAACCGGGGAATCCTTCAGCGCTACCGGCTCCAGAATGAGAAGACGGAACTTGACAAGAAGATCCGCGCCGCAGAAGACGAAGGGAAGGCACTGCAGGCTGAATCGAAGGCGCTCGATGGCGACAAGAAGGCAATTGAAAAGGCTGCACGGGAGAAGCATAACCTTGTGCGGGATGGTGAGAGAATCTACAAGGTGAGCCCCGAGAAATAACGCGGGCGCGTCCCCGTCAACTGTCATCGCATCGGGTTGCCATGGATCTCTTCGGCTCTTCTGCGGACACTGCATCCGCTTCCGCCCCGCTTGCCGAGCGCGTGCGCCCGGCAGATCTTGAAGGATTTGTCGGGCAGGAGCATCTGCTCGGACCGGGCAAACCATTGCGGGTCCTGATCGAAAACGATCAGGTCTCGTCCATGGTCCTGTGGGGGCCTCCCGGAACGGGGAAGACGACGCTGGCCAGGATCATCGCACATCACACGCGCGCGGCGTTTTTCCAGCTTAGCGCGGTCTCTTCCGGCGTCAAGGACGTCCGTGACGTGCTCGACAAGGCGAATGCTCACCGCGAACGGTCCGGACGGCGCACCGTCCTGTTCATCGACGAAATCCACCGCTTCAACAAGGCCCAGCAGGACGCATTGCTCCACTCCGTGGAGGACGGCGTGATCACCCTGATCGGGGCCACCACGGAAAATCCCTCCTTTGAAGTCATCTCCCCGTTGCTCTCGCGAAGCAGGGTCTATGTTCTGCAGGCGCTGAGCGCGCCGCATCTGAATGCCATTCTCGACCGCGCCCTCCGTCAGGACCCGGAGATTGCAGCACTGCAGGTGACGGCGGACGACCGGGACTACCTCATCTTTCTCTCCGGCGGCGATGCGCGGATGATGTTGAACGGGCTGGAGACTGCAGTCAGGCTTGCTGTGCCGGACGCCGGCGGGGCACGCAGGGTTGGGAAAAAGGAATACGAGGAGGCATTTCAGCGGAAGTACGTCCGCTATGACAAGGGCGGCGAGGAGCACTATAATACCATCTCCGCGTTTATCAAAAGCATCCGCGGGAGTGATCCTGATGCCGCCGTCTACTGGCTCGCGCGGATGCTGGACGGGGGAGAGGACGTGAAATTCATCGCCCGACGCCTTGTCGTCCTTGCGTCGGAGGATGTCGGGAATGCAGTACCGAACGCGCTCACGCTCGCAACGGCCTGCTTTACCGCGGTGGATTCGATCGGGATGCCCGAAGCGCGGATCATGCTCGCGCAGACGGCCACGTTCCTCGCGTCGTGCCCGAAAAGCAACGCCGCCTATGCCGCCATCGAGGAGGCAATGACCGACGTGCGGACGCATCCCGACGAACCTGTGCCGCTGCATCTGCGGAACGCGCCGACGAACCTGATGAAGGACCTCGGCTACGGGGCGGAGTATAAATACAGTCACGACTTTCAGCAGCATTTCGTCGAGCAGCAATACCTGCCGGACGGGTTGAAGGACAAGGTCTACTATAAGCCGGCGGACATCGGCGAGGAAAAAAACATACGCGCGAGGCTGAACGCGTGGTGGAAGAGAAAGCAGCGATAACGCACGCGTGAACCATCCAATCAGCATATCGCTGCAGTGGGCCGGCTTCGTCCATCGGTGTGTCATGGGCTCGTGCGTTCTGACCGCCCTGCTTGTCCCGGGTGCCGCAGGCTCCGCAAACGCCCAGAGAGGCCCCGGGACCGGGCCCGCCCGCGCCGATTCGGCCGCCGTGCGCGATACCAGCGCTGCACGGAAGGATACCACCGTCGCCCCCGTCTCGCCTTCCGGCATCGACTCTCTCGTCACGTATTCCGCATCGGATTCCATCGTCTACTCGCTCGCCTCGAGGACCATGTACCTGTTCGGCAAAGGGGACATCAACTACAAGGAACTGGGGCTCAAGGCGCAGACGATCGACATCAACTGGTCGACGTCTCTGCTGAACGCCGAAGGGGTCGTCGATACCGCCGACACTGCGGGCCGGAAGCTTAAAGGCCAGCCCGAGCTGATCGATGGCGCTGAAACATACCACGGCGACCGGATCGTCTATAACTTCAAGTCGAAAAAGGGAAAAATCGATCTGGGCAAAACGGAGATGGAGAAGGGGCTCTACTACGGGGAGGCGATCAAGAAGGTGGAGCCGGATGTGCTCTTCGTGGAGGACGGCAAGTTCACGACCTGCGACCTGGAGCATCCGCATTACTACTTCGGCAGCCCCACAATGAAAGTGATCGTGAAGGACAAGATCATCGCGCGGCCGATCTTCCTCTATATTGCCGACGTGCCCGTGTTTGCCCTCCCGTTCGGCATCTTTCCGAGTGAACGAGGCCGGCGTTCAGGGCTCATCGCGCCGGCGTTCGGTGAAAGCGGCCGCGGCCGGTACCTGACCCACCTCGGCTATTACTGGGCGATGAGCGATTACATGGACCTGGCGCTCAAAGCCGACGGATATTCCAAAGGGAGCTACGTTCTGTATGCAGATTACCGCTACGCGCTCCGCTACACGTTTCTTGGCGCGATCAGCGGCTCCTACGGGCACGCGGTCACCGGCGAGCCGGGAGACCCCGGATACCACGTCGAAAACGTGTTTAACGTGAAGTGGTACCATAATCAGGATTTCGATCCCACGACGCGCCTCCTGGTGGACTTCACGTTCTCGAGCGGTTCGTACTACCAGCAAACGAGCAACAATCTGAACGATCTCCTTCTGCAGAACATCGTGTCGAATGCCACACTGACAAAGTTCTGGGAGGGAACGCCAAACAGCATGACAATCAACATCCACCGCGACCAGAACCTTCAGACCGGCCAGACAAACACGATCCTGCCTGGGATCACCTTCAACCGGAGTCAGAGCTTTCCGTTCCGATCGACGAAACGAAGCGGAGCCGGAGGCACGCAGCGGTGGTACGAGCTGATCGGGTATTCCTACGGCGGCCAGTTCCTCAATGTCAAGAATAAAACTCCCGTGACCACACCGGGGGGCAGCCCGGGGGACGGGTTCACGTTCGATGAGAGGCGGGGGATCGTCCATCAGGTGACCGTCAACGCGTCGCCGAAGGCCGGGTATGTGACCTTCACGCCGTTTTTCAATTACACGGAAAAATGGTACGACCACCGAACGGTGCAGAGTGTGGATCCGGCAACGCGCCAGCTCTCGGTCCGCGAAGTTGCCGGCATCAAGGCGCTCCGGTACTATGACTTCGGCGTGTCCGCCCAGACAAAGTTTTTCGGCATATTCCAGCCGAATATTCTCGGCATCAAGGGCATCCGGCACCAGGTCACGCCGTCTCTCTCGTACACATATCAGCCTGATTTTTCCGAAGACCGGTTCGGGTATTACGATTCCTACATCGACACGAGCGGTGTGCGACAACGGTACGGCATGTATGACAGCGAGGTGTTCGGCGGCGCACCGGCAGGCAGGCGGCAGGCGCTCTCGTTCAACCTCGGAAACGTGTTTGAAATGAAAACGGCGTCGGGCGATTCAGCGGGCGAGGACAACAAGTTCCAGCTGCTGAACCTCAATGCCGGGATTGCATACAACTTTGCGGCCGACAGTCTCCGGTTCAGCGAAATCGGACTGGACTTCCGCACGAGCGTGGGGCAGATTCTGTCCATCGGCGGGAGCAGCCGTTTCAACCTCTACAAGTTCGCAACCGACCCGGCGAACCCCCGTTTCGGGCGCCGTGTGAACAAATTCCTTATCAACGAATCGGGCCGTCTCGCCGACCTGACCAGCTTCGGGGTCAGCATCGGGACACGACTGAGCGGCGAAAAGAAAAAGACGACCGCCGGCCCGCAGAAGAGCGCGGCGGATTCGGCGGGAGCGAAGCCCAAAAGCGGCTATGTCGGACTCTACGATCAGGAGGCGCCGGATTTCAGCATACCATGGAATCTCGATCTGAACTACAGCTTCAGCAGAAACCAGGCCGATCCAAACAACACGTTCATCAGCTCCGGCATCTCTGCGTCCCTCGGATTCAACCTGACCGAATTCTGGAAGATCACCGCGACCACAGGATACGACCTGATCAACCGTGTCTTCACCGCCCCGCAGATCACCGTATACCGGGACCTCCATTGCTGGGAGCTCAATTTTAACTGGGTCCCGACCGGCCCGTACCGGAACTTCAGGGTGGAAATCCGTCTCAAGGCTCCGCAGCTGCAGGATATCAAGATCACCAAGCAGGGGAGCGTCCGGGAAGTCTACTGACCTCATCATGGAAGGAGGACAAGCATGATACGATGCGTCGCCGTTGCGGTCTTCGCCGCGTTCATACTGATATCCTGTACGGGCGGGGGATCCGAACTCGTGATCGTCAACAAGGTCCTGAAAAAGGACGTGAACGCCTCAATGGCGGGGGGCTCGGAGCCGGGGATGAGTATGCCGTCGTCGGGTTCGATCTTCTGGGTGGAGGGGAGTATCACCAACAAGGGGACAGAAGAGGCGAAGAAAGTCACGGTGGCATTCCGGGTGACCGACGGGAACTCGAAGACAGTGCTGACGGCGGAAATCCCATCCATCCTGCCCGGAAAAACCGTTCCGTTCCGCACACCCCCGCAGGGAGCGCGTCTGGAGCTGCGGCTGATGGACGAAGAACCGGATATCAGAACGGGAAAATGACGAAGGCGAGGGTTACGCCGACTGCTTGCGCTCCTCGTAGCGGTAGAGCGGGTCCTTGCGCCGGAGGATGACTTCGCGGGTGATCGTGCAGGAAGCGAGATTTCTCTTGTCGGGGATGTCGTACATGATATCGAGCAGCACTTCCTCGATGATGGAGCGGAGTGCGCGGGCCCCGGTGCCGCGCTCGATCGCTTTCTGGACGACGGCTTTGAGCGCAGGCTCCTCGAACTGCAGATCCACCCCTTCCATCCTGAAGAGTTTCTTGTACTGCTTGACGATCGCGTTCTTCGGTTCGGTCAGAATATTAAGGAGTGCGTCCTCCCCGAGCGAATGGAGCGACGAGACGAGCGGGACTCGGCCGACGAATTCCGGGATCATGCCGAACTTTACCAGGTCCTCCGGCTGCACCAGCGGCAGCAGCAGGTCGGCTTTTCCATCCCGCTTCCCCTTGATTTCCGCGCCGAAGCCCACCGGGTTCTGATTCACGCGCCGGGCGATAATCTTGTCGAGACCCTCGAACGCGCCGCCGCAGATAAAGAGGATGTTGCGCGTATTGATGTTGATCAGGCTCTGCTCGGGATGTTTGCGCCCCCCCTTCGGCGGCACGCCTGCCACCGTTCCTTCCAGGATTTTCAGCAGCGCCTGCTGGACACCTTCCCCGGACACGTCGCGCGTGATGGATACGCTCTCGCTCTTGCGGGCGATCTTGTCGATCTCGTCAATGTAGACGATTCCCCGTTCCGCCTTCTCCACGTTGTATTCGGCATTCTGCAGGAGGTGGACAAGGATCGTTTCGACGTCATCACCCACGTAGCCCGCTTCGGTCAGCGTGGTCGCGTCGGCGATGGCGAAGGGGACGTCCAGGATGCGCGCGAGGGTCTGGGCAAGCAGCGTCTTGCCGGTGCCCGTCGGCCCGATGAGCAGGATATTCGTCTTTTCAATTTCGACGTCATCCGAGTCGAAGGCCCGGTCGCGGGCGTCGATGCGCTTGTAATGATTATAGACGGCGACCGCCAGGCTTCTCTTTGCGTGTTCCTGGCCGATGACGTAATCGTCGAGCGCCTCCTTGATGGCGGCGGGGGTCATCGACCCGCGGGGCCCCCGGCGTCCGGGCATGGACGCGAGGTTGGCACGGATGATATCGACCGAACTTGAGACGCAGATGTCGCAGATGTACACTTCAGGACCCGCGATGATGCTCTGCACCTCGTCAGGCGTCCGTCCGCAGAACGAACAGTGGATCGGTTCTCCCGTTTTCGTCTTCTGTGCCATGGGGCCGCCCTTGCGCGCTACTTCTTTTCGCGTTCCTTCTTGATGTACACATTGTCGATGAGGCCGTAGGTCTTCGCCTCCTCGGACGACATATAGCGGTCGCGATCGGTGTCGCGCTCGATCATCTCGAGGGGCTGACCGCAGTGTCCCGCCAGGATTTCGTTCAGTCGTTTTTTGGTGCGCAGGATTTCTTCTGCCTGAATGCTGATGTCGGAGGCCGTTCCCTGCACGCCCCCCCAAGGCTGATGGATCATGATGCGCGAGTTCGGAAGGCCGGAACGCTTTCCCTTGGCACCCCCGGTGAGGAGGACCGCGCCCATGCTCGCCGCAAGCCCGATGCAAATGGTCGCAACGTCGGGGCGGATGTACTGCATGGTGTCGTAAATTGCGAGACCGGAGGAAACGCTCCCGCCGGGGCTGTTGATGTACAGGTTGATGTCCTTGTCAGGATCTTCGGATTCAAGAAACAGGAGCTGGGCGATGACGAGACTTGCGATGATATCGTCGATCGGAGTTCCAATGAACACAATCCGCTCTTTCAGGAGGCGGGAGAAAATGTCGTACGCCCGCTCGCCGCGTCCGGTTTGCTCGACGACCATCGGGACGAGCTGGTTGTACTTCGTGTGGTGATCCATGTGATCTCGCTTGGTTATGAGCGCGGTTCCGTGACCGCTGGTTTCTCGGTAATTTTCGCGTTGCCCCTCAGGAACGTCATGATCTTGTCGGACAGCAGCCGGTCGACCGCGGCGGTGGAATTTTTGTAGTATGTCATCAGCCGCTCCTTCTCGATGCCGATTTTCCCGGCCTCAGCCTCCGCCATCGCTTCAACGTCGGCGTCAGTGACGGTTAGCTGTTCGGCCTCGCCGATCCGTTCCTTTATCAGCATCCATTTCGCCTGCCACACCGCGTATGTCCGGCTCTCATCGCGAAATTTCTTTTCATCAAAGCCCTTGGGAAGCTTGCGATCGCGCGAGCGCTGTTTCAGGTCCTCCACGAACGAGTCAAGGAGGCTCTCCACCAGGGCATCGGGCACGGGGAAATCGTGCTCTTCGACGATGGCCCGGGCGATATTGTCATTGAGCTTTGCGGTGGCCTGATCATCCCAGTACCGTTCGATGTCGGCTCGCAGGGACTGTGTGAATTCATCGACGGACTTCACTTTGTCCCCGGTGACCTTTGCGACCAGCGCGTCGTCGAACGGCGGGAGCTCGACCTTCTCAATTTTTGTGGGAGTGATCGCAATTTGAACGGGATGCGTGTGGTCGCCGTGCCTGGATTCAAAGCGGGCCCTGACGGGGGAGCCGACGGCGGCGTGCATGAGCCCATCGCGGATTTCAGGGGCGAGCGTCTCATCAAAGAGTGAAAACCGCGCTCCGGCGGTCTTCTTGCCGATCAACGGGGCGCCGCTCTCGTCGAGTTCCTGCACGTCTGCGGTCACGATGTGCTCGGCGTCCGTCACAATCTCCGTTTCACGGGGGACGCCATTGGATCTGCGGAGGGTGGTGATTTCGGCTTCCACCTCTGCGTCGGTCACGTCGTGGACCGGCTTTTCGACGGCGATGCCCTTGTACTTCCGGAGGGTGATGGCCGGCTTGATTTCGTATTTGATTTTGAACCGGAACGACTCACCGCGGCGGAAATCCATGTCCACCATGGTCGGGCGGCCGACCGGCTGGATGTTTTTTTCATCCATGGCCTTCCGGTACAGCTCGTCTGCGATGGTATCCAGCGCCTCATGCTCGATTGCTTCGCCATAGAGCTGCCGTATCATCGGCATCGGCACTTTCCCCTTGCGGAAGCCCTTGAGTTCCACCTTCGGGCGGAATTTTTCATAGGCGCGTTCAAAATGGGGCTGGAGCTCGTCACTGGTGACCTGGATATCCGCCTCCTGTGCGATATCCGATAGGGTATTGATCGTAACCTGCACCGACTGTTCCCTTCGTCAATTGTCCGCCGATCCCTCTTCTGGAACACTCCGGACACGCCGGGGATTCCGCATGGCCGGCCGTTGCTGGTGGGTAGAGGGGGACTTGAACCCCCACGGATTTCTCCATTGGATCCTAAGTCCAACGCGTCTGCCAATTCCGCCATCTACCCGCACATGCCTCGCCGATGCAGTTTCAGGGCATCGACGTGGAACGGCGACCTGTAAGATAGGCACTTCCGGGGGCAATTTCAAGGAATGAAGCGGCGCGGCCTCAGGGGGCCGGGATGAGAATGCGGATGGTGGTGCCCTTGTTCACTTCGGACTCAATTTCGAGGCGTCCATGATGATCGTCAACAATTTTTTTCACGATCGACAGCCCCAGCCCCGTCCCGTGTTTTTTCCCGTACGTGAAAAAGGGTTCAAACACTTTTGAACGGATCTCGTCGGGGATGCCGCAGCCGGTGTCGGTAAATTCGAGGGAGAGCAGGCCATCGTTGCGGCTCGACCGGATGGTGAGCTTGCCCCCGTCCTTCATGGCGTCGGCGGCGTTGCCGGCCAGGTTGTAGAAGACGCGGACCATTTTTTCGACGTCAATGACGCACTCGCCGGTGTAGTCGAGCGTCCTGACCAACGTGACGTTCCTCTTGGTGAGGTCTTTTTCGATGAACGTGAGGACGGCTTCGAGGACATCGGAGAGCTTCACCTTTTCCAGATGCACCTCGCTGATGCCGCGGGAGAAGTCAAGGATTTCCTGGGTCATGTTCACGAACCGGTCCACCTGGCGGATCATTTCGTCCGCCAGCTGGGCGGACTCGGCATCCCCCGTCTTTCTCTTGATCACCTGCGCATACATGCGCAGGGTTCCCATCGGGTTCTTGATGTCGTGGATGATCGTGCTGGCCATGCGGCCGACCGCAGAGAGCCGTTCGCTCTGCACCATTTCCCGGGCAAGGCGGGCGTTTTCCAGGGCGATGGACGCATGCACCGACAGGGCGTCGATAAACGCCTCGTCTTCCGGTCCGAACGGACCCTCGCGTTTGTTGAGGAACTGAAACGCGCCGACGATCGTCCCCTCCTTGTCGCGCATCGGCATGGAAAGAACGTTGTGCGTCTTGTAGCCGCTCTTCCGGTCGATCTCGGGATTAAACCGCGGATCTTTGTAGGCGTCGGTGATGTTGACGACTTCGCCCGTTTTTGCCACGTAGCCGGCGAGGCCCTTTCCCACCGGAAGGCGGATTTCGATCGTGTTGTTCCCCTGGGCGACCCTGGACCAGAGCTCTCCGGTCTGCCTGTCCAGCATGTACAGCGTGCCGCGGTCTGCATTGATGCTGCGGGTGGCGACGTCAAGGATCAGTCCGAGCAGCTTGTCGATTTCGATCGCAGAGTTGACGATCTTGCTCGCCTCAATCAGCATGCTCAGGCGGTCCACCTGCGTCTTGGAGACCAGCGCGTTGCGGTCGAGCTCCAGCACGAACGTCTGATCCATCGTGCGGAGACGCACCGCCATGTTGGTGAGCAGGTTGTAGGTGAAGACGGGGCTCGCTTTGGAGAGGTCCCGGATCTCGCTCTGACCGAGGCTGACGACCGAACACTCATCCATCGCCTCGGCGCGCGCAGACCGGGGGAGGCCGTCGATCGCGCTCAGCTCGCCAAAGAAATCGCCTTCATGCAGCACGGCAAGTAGCGATTCCACCCCGAATTTTGTATATTTTTTTATTCTGATGCGTCCCCGCGTAATGCAAAAGAGATCCCGCCCGCGCGAGGATTCATCAAAGATGATATCGCCTGCGCGGTACTGGCGCTCCTGCACGCGTGCAAGGCACCGGTCAATAATCCGTGTGGGTACGCCGGTGAAGAGAATATTATTGT
>JBGPYM010000088.1:0-11245 GCA_041493205.1 Bacteroidota bacterium | reverse complement strand
TGGCCGATGTGAATGGCGACGGCATTCCTGATCTGTGGTCGACAAATAACAACGCTCCGCAGACGGGGCTGTTTTATGACAGCGCGGGTGTCTATGTGTTCCCCACCGGGGCCGGCCAGCTCTCGCAGGCATCCCCCTCGGGTACCGTGTTCGCGGGGATGGCAGTCGCGGATATCGATCACAGCAACTATTTGAGCGCGGCGTGGCAGGGCTTTAAGACGACATGGGGCGATGGGACCATTTTCAAACCCGGGCAAGGGATAACACTTCTGAAGGGCGGTCCATCCGGCTATACCCTCGCCGGGATTGGAGCAACCGCCGGAAACCTCGCCATCGACACCTCGAGGACGTTCGAATCCTGGGACGTGCACTTCCTCGATGCAAACAATGACGGATGGGTGGATCTTTTGATGCCCAGTTTCCGGCATGGGTTTTCGCCGATTGATCTTCAGGTGGACTCCATCGGCGCCCGCAAGGGGAGCATTCTGTATCTGAACGACGGAACCGGCAAATTCTACGTTCCGAACGCGACGACGCTTGGCCGGACACTCTTTAATATCGATTCCGTCACGGCCGCCCATAAGTGGGGAAGAGCGGTGGCCGATACGGGAATCGTCGTGGACGATACCGTGCGTCACATCAATGCCATTGGCAGCACGTTCGGCGACCTGAACAACGACGGCAACTGGGATCTGATCCTGACCGGGACAGAAAACAACAACTATGACGGCCTCGGCAGGGCAACGAACATCCTCGTCGTGTACGGAAAAGGCGACGGCACATTTACGTACAAGTGGAACGGATCAAGCATCGTTGACGCCGGACTTCCCACGGCAGGCAGCATCCGGGCCTGGGACATCGGCGATTACAATAATGATGGAATCCAGGATGTCTACGCAAGCACGACCTTCGGGACCACGCGGTTGTTCAGGGGGAACGGCAACGGCACGTATACCGAGGTGACAAACCAGGACTACGTGGCGACTGCGGGCGGCGGGCGAGCCGGCGGGTTTGTTGACTACAACAACGACGGTTTCCTGGATATCTACAATTATACGGGCAACAACTCGGTGTTGCAGACCAACGGCGGCAACTCGAACCACTGGATCGGGTTCAAGCCGGTCGGCACGGGACATAACATGAATGCCATTGGCGCCGTCTTCACGCTGTACACGCAGGGCAATGCCATCAAACAGGCCCGGTACATCAAGGGCGAAGGCAATGCGGCGGGTCACGGCGACAATAGGGCCAATTTCGGCATCGGCATCAACACGTCCATCGACAGGGTCGACGTCCGCTGGCCTGATGGCACGACCGGCACGTACACGGGTCTCGCCGTCGACAAGTACTGGACGATCAAGGAAGGGTCGGTCATTCCAACCACGCCGTCCCTCGCATCCCCGGCCAACAACGCGGTGGCAGTCGCCACGGCGGATACCCTGAAGTGGAATGCGGCCGCGGGCGCGGTGAACTACAATGTCCAGGTGTCCCTGGACCCGACGTTCGCGAATACACGGCTGCTGGCAGTCAACGCAACAGTGTCCGGCACCAGCTATGCATATTCGATCGGCCCTGCCACCAAATACTACTGGCGCGTAGCGGCAGTCAACGGCGGATTCACGAGCAGCTACACCGCTGCCAATAACTTCACCACGGCCGGTGTTGCGGCGGCAACGGTGCCCACGATCGTTGTTCCGCCAAACAAGGGCACAAACCAGCCTGCGGCGCTGACGCTCAAAGTCCGGAAAACAGCCGATGCATCGCGGTATCAATGGCAGGTCTCGACGCTGGCATCGTTCCTCACCTTCTTCACGAACGATTCGACGGCTGACACGACCTATGCCGGACAGTTTACCGGCGGGCAGACGTTGTATCTGCGCGTGCGCGGGATGAACGATCTTGGCGCGTCCGCCTACTCTGCCATCGACACGTTCACCATCATGACGCCGCCTGCTCGAACGACTCTCCTTTTGCCGGCGAACAGCGCGATCAACGTCGTCTCGGACAGCCTGGTCTTTATCTGGAGGCCGGTACCTGGCGCGGCAAGCTACAATCTGCAGGTCTCGACCGTCAGCACGACCAGCACCTACAACGGGATAACGGATACGACGTATATGGTCAGAAACCTTGCCAAGCTCACCAACTATACCTGGAAGGTTGAAGCCATCAATGCCGGTGGAACGAGCTATTACACCGGCACGTTTGGGTTCACGACCATCATCGCGGCTCCGCCCGCGCCGGCCCCCGTTTTGCCAGCGGCAAGCGCGACGGGCGTGTCACGCAACCCGTCGTTCAAATGGAATCCGGCGTTGAGCGCGAACAAATATCGCCTGCAGGTTGCCCTGGACAACGGATTCACGACCATCCTGCTCGATACCGTCAGATTTGAAGACACGACGCTGACGGCGGCGAATCAGCTGCTCTCCAACGGTGATTTCTACTGGCGCGTGTACGCCGGGAACATCGGCGGCTACGGCACGGCATCGGTAACGAGGATCTTCACGACAGGGACCACCTCCGTCGAAGAACCCGGCCCGATTCCCACCGTCTTCTCGCTCGCGCAGAACTATCCGAATCCCTTCAATCCCTCAACGACGATCCGCTATGCGGTGCCGAAGAGCGCGCAAGTCAAGATTACGCTCTTTGACATCCTCGGCCGCGAGGTAACCACGCTGGTGAATGGGATCCAGGAACCGGGATTGCATCAGGTGGAATGGCGAGCGCTGAATGTCAGCACGGGCGTCTATTTCTACAGGATGGAAGCCCACGCGCTCGACGGGGTTGGAACCTTCACGGAAGTGAAGAAGCTGTTGTTGATGAAGTAACCCCTTCTCCGCTGTTCTCCACAGCCCGCCCGTGCCTCACGGGCGGGCTGTTCTTCTCCGTGTCGACAGGTTGGCACGGCAACCACGAACACATCACCGAATACGTGGCGATGTCCATCACCAGGATCACTTACGCACGCTTCAGCATCCTTTCGGCGTGGCTCTGCATCGTCTGCATCCATCCCTGCTTCCCGCAGGGCACCCCTGCATGGCCCCACCTGCGGGCGCATGGCACAGCGACGCAGTTGATCGTTCACAACAAGCCGTTCCTGATGCTCGGCGGCGAGCTGGGGAATTCTTCCGCGTCAAGTCTCGCCTTCATGGCGCCTCTATGGCCGAAACTGAAGACGATGGGCCTGAACACGGTTCTGATGCCGGTCTCCTGGGAACTGATTGAACCGATGGAAGGGGCCTTTGATTTTTCGCTCGTCGATGATCTGATCCGATCGGCGCGCACGCATGACCTGCATGTCGTGGTGCTCTGGTTCGGATCGTGGAAGAACAGCATGTCGTGCTATGCGCCGTTCTGGGTCAAAACGGACCAGAAACGGTTTCCACGGGCGCGGACCGCCGACGGGAAGGCAGTCGAGATTCTCACCCCGTTCAGCGAGGAAAGCCGCAGGGCAGATGCAAGGGCATTCACCGCTCTCATGAAACACCTCCGTGCCTTCGACGGCAGGGAGAATACTGTAGTGATGATACAGGTGGAAAACGAAATCGGCATGATTCCCGAAGCACGGGACCATTGTGCGGAGGCGGAGAAGGCGTTTGCGCTGAATGTCCCGGCTGAACTGATGGCGTCTCTCCGGAAGAATTCGGACTTCCTGACAGAGGAGGTCCGTCAGGCGTGGAGCGCCGGGGGGATGAGGTCCTCGGGCGCATGGGAAGAAGTGTTCGGCAAAGGCCTTGCGACAGATGAGATTTTCATGGCATGGCACTTTGCGCGGTATACGAATGCCGTCGCAGAAGCCGGAAAGAAGGCCTACCCTCTCCCGATGTATGTGAACGCCGCCTTGATCCGTCCCAACTACAAACCCGGGCAGTATCCGAGCGCCGGTCCCCTCCCCCATCTGATGGACGTGTGGCGGGCAGGGGCACCCAGCATTGATTTTCTAGCACCGGACATCTACTTCAGGAATTTTGGCGAATGGCTCGGGAAATATGATCGCAGCGGAAATCCCGTTTTCGTTCCGGAGGTGGACCGCCGTCAGAGCGTCACAAATTCCTTTTACGCGCTTGCCCGGCACAACGCGATGGGCTATTGCCCGTTCTCCATTGAAGCAGCGGATGATCCTTCGAACAACCAGTTCGCCAGGGGGTACCGCGTCCTCCGGCAGCTCACTCCGCTGATTCTCGAACACCAGGGATCCGGCACCATGACCGGATTTCTGCTTGACAGCGCCGCGCAAACCTCCGAGTTCACCCTGGGGGGATATGCCTTCACGGTCAAGCACGCATATTCGTGGCCGTACGCATCACATGGCGAAGGCGAATCACCCAGGTACGGAGGGTTGATCGTCATGACCGCACCAGACGAGTTCACCATTGCCGGGAGCGGTGTCGTGGTGACATTCCAATCCGCCACCGGGGACGGTGCGACGGCCGGGATCGACCGTTTGGAGGAGGGCACCTTTGAACGCGGAAAGTGGGTCGCAGGCCGCCGCATGAACGGAGATGAGGATCACCAGGGGAGGCACGTGTTCTTGCCGGGCGGTGAGTACGGCATCCAGAAGGTGCGATTATACAAATACAAATAGTGGTCGCAAGCATTGTCGTGGGCGCCGCCGTCCTGGTCCCGGGGCCTTACGCTTCCGGACAACCGGCCAGAGACACAACCGACCTGCAGCGTCGTGCCCTGGACAAAGGGGTGAAAGGCGCTGAAGGCCGGAGAACCTGGGTCGCGGACAATGGTAACGGAACGTTCACCAATCCCCTTTTCTACGACGAGTTCCCCGATCCCGATGTCATCCGGGTGGGAGACGACTACTACATGACGGGAACGACGATGCATGCCATGCCCGGGCTGCCAGTGCTGCATTCGCGCGATCTTGTGAACTGGGATTTTTTGGGGTATGCCGCGGAGAGGCTGGATTTCGGGCCTGCATACAGGCTCGAGGATGGCAAGGAGATCTACGGCCAGGGGATCTGGGCTCCGTGCCTCCGGTTTCACAACGGGAGATATTTTATCTTCTCCAATGTCAATGGACAGACAACGCAGGTTTTCACGTCGGTACATCCCGCCGGCCCCTGGACACGTACGGCAATGCGGGTTTCGCTCCATGATCCCTCCGTGCTCTTTGACGACGACGGGACGGCGTATATCGTCTGGGGGTACGATGAAATACGGATGGCGGAATTGAATGCCGATTGTACCGACCTTCTTCCTGGCACGGAGAAAGTCATCATCCCGAAGGGATGCGGGGCCGGGGAGGGGAGCCATTTCTACAAGATCGACGGCAAGTATTTTATCACGATGGCACAGTGGGACCCCGTCTGCTACCAGGTGTGCGCACGAGCGGACAAGCCGTCGGGTCCGTACACCATCGCGGTCATGAGCGCCGGCGAGAGTTTCGGGACCAGCACGGGCTGGAGAGTTTCGAACGCGAGCCCGCCGGGGCGCATACAACTGATATCCCCGCGAGAGAAGTACGCCGGTTGTGTCACGCTGCATCAGGGCGGCATTGTGCAAACGAACACCGGAGAGTGGTGGGGATTATCAATGATGGATCACAATTCCGTCGGACGGTTGACGTGTCTTTCGCCCGTGACCTGGGTAGAGGGCCGGCCTTACATGGGTTTGCCCGGGAACCTTACCAGGACACCTCTCACATGGACGAAGCCCCGGACCCGGTATGCATCTGAGCCCAGGGCGCCATACGAACGATGCGACGATTTCTCTGGCGCAACGTTGAAGCCGATATGGCAATGGAACCACGTGCCGGTCGAGAAGAACTGGTCTCTGACGGAACGGAAGGGCTCTCTCTGCCTGCGTTCACTCCCTGCGGGAGATTTCTGGCGGGCTAGAAATTCCCTCACCCAGCGGGCACCAGGGCCCGTTTCGATCGCCACGACCCTGATGGACGGTACGGGGCTGGCGGCGGGCGACATTGCGGGGCTGGCCCTCCTTTCCTGTCCTTATGGATGGATCGGCCTGGCACGTGATCACGGGGGGCTTCAAATCCGGCAGTTCGATCAGCGGACGAACCGGCGCCGGAGCACGACTGCGCATACGCCGAGGGTATGGCTTCGGGTTCATTGTGACTTTGATGCCGAAGAGGCACAGTTCAGCTACAGCTCCGATGGGAAGACATTTCAGTGCCTCGGAGAACGGATGATCATGGCATTCCAGTTGAAGACTTTTCAGGGGGTCCGGTTTGCGCTGTTCAACTACAATACGACGGGGGTGGAAGGCGGCACTGCCGCTTTTAACGAATTTGACGTGGACGAACCCCGCCCGTGCGGTCTCACGCAACCGATCCCCTGCGGGGAGGCAATTACCCTGACGAGCCGTGCCGACAGCACCGTTCTCGTTAACTGGAAGCATGCCCTTCGCGCGGTCCCAGCGGGCTCTCCGCTGGCAGGCGGCGCATCCTATTTCAGGGTGCTCGACAGGGGAAAAGGCCGCATCGCTCTCCAGTCTGCGGTGGACGGCTCCTATGTAAAGGTCACGGGAGCGGGGAGCATGGGCGAAGTGCGGTTGGAGGCGGACGACGGCGGGGAGAGCTCGGCATTCCAATGGACGGACATGCAGCGCGGAGATCTGATGCTGATGTCCGTCGCGACCCATCGATACCTCACAGTCCACCCTCAGGCCGGCGACCTTTGCTCTGCGGACTCCCCCGGCGCCGGACCGGACCGTAAGGACGGTTCCTGCTTTGCATGGGCAATATCGGAAAGGAAATCCGGTGAATAGAGACTCGCTGAACCACCTCCCCCTTGTTGCGCTGTGCTTTCTGATCATGCAGTGGAGCGTGCCTGCGAGCGCCCAATCGGTGCTGGTCCAGGGGACGATCTCCACGACAGCCACACCGGTACGCAACGCGTCCATTTCGTTTACGATGATCGCAAATCCGTTGAACGTCTTTTCGACGAATACAGATTCGACTGGCCGGTATCAGCTCACCATCGCGCTTACGTCTGCACACCATGAGGCACCGCTTCCCTCGACTTTCGAGCTGGCGCAGAACTACCCCAATCCATTCACGTCTTCCACGGCGATCACGTACCAGCTCGCGACACAGGGAGACATTGTTGTCACGATCTACGATATTCTCGGAAGGGTGGTCCACCAAACTCTGCCCGGCATACAATCAGTCGGGAGGCACGGCATATTGTGGGACGGCAGGAATACCCACGGCCAACGGGTGGCTCCCGGGGTGTATTTCTACAGCCTTCAGGCCGGAAATGAATCGCGGGTGCGGAAGATGGTACTCAATGGCGGCACCAACGGCATACTCCCGTTCGTCCTGAGCATCTCTCCGCCGATGGAACCCTTGAGCCGGGAGACGGTGCAGGCCGGGGCGTCGGGGAGTTATGCGATCCATATAGAAAACGGAGTGAACACGTTTCCCCTGATCGCTGCCGCGCAAATTGACAGTGTCACGATCACGCGGGACACAACCCTCAATTTCCCGGTAGTAAACCAGTATCCCGTCCCGGTGTCAACGGTATCCACGGACAGCGTGCAGCAATACATCAGAGGATTCGGGGGGGCAAACATCATTCCCTGGAGGCCCGCGATGACGGCCGGTCAGATGCAGACGGCGTTTGGCTCCGGAACGGGCGAGCTCGGGTTGACGATCCTTCGCCTGCGTATCCCCTTTACCGACGATGTCAATGAATTCAGCGCTCAGCTTCAGGTGGCGCAGCTTGCTCAGTCCCGCGGAGCGCTTGTCTTTGCCTCTCCGTGGACACCGCCGCCCGCGATGAAGAGCAACAACAACATCGTTGGAGGCGTCCTCAATGACACCTCTTATGCATCCTACGCCGCTCACCTCAGGGCATTTGCCGACTACATGGCGGGCAATGGAGTGCCGCTCTATGCTGTCTCCGTTCAGAACGAACCCGACGCCACGGTGACCTACGAGTCGTGCAGCTGGAACCCGGTGCAATTCCGCAAGTTCATGAAGAACAACGCCGCTGCGATCGGCGCCAGGGTGATGATGCCCGAGGGACAGAATTTCGTCCACGCATTGTCCGATTCCACCCTCAATGATTCCACCGCCGCGGCGCATACTGCGATCATTGCGGGGCACATTTATGGAGGAGGGCTCGGGCCGTACCCCCTTGCGGTCAGCAAAGGGAAAGAGTTGTGGATGACGGAGCATCTGGACCTCGACACATCGTGGGCTGCCGTGCTTGCGACGGGGAGGGAGATTCACGATTGCATGAGCGCGGGCATGAATGCCTACGTGACGTGGTATCTCGTGCGGTACTACGGGCCGATCAGCGAAAACGGGGCGGTGTCCAGGCGCGGTTACGTGATGTCTCAGTACGCCAGGTTCGTCCGCCCCGGGTATTTCAAGGTCAAGTGCAACTCCACGCCGCAACGGAACGTCTACCTGACCTCGTACACGGAGAGCGCCACTTCCAGGGTGGTGATTGTTGCGCTGAACGTCGGTAGCGCCGCCGTGCAACAGGCGTTTGCGGTCACCAGCGGCACCATGACCTCCTTTGCATCGTATACGACCTCACCATTGAAGAATTGTTTGCGAGGAAGCGATCTCCCCTTCACCAACGGCAGTTTCACGGCAACGCTCGATGCTTCCAGCATCACAACATTTGTCTCGCAGTAGGACCTCAGAGAGCCATGAAATACATTGTGACTGTTTGCGCATTCCTTGCCCTGACCGCACTCCACGCGTCTTCCCAACTCCGACTCCCGCGCATCTACAGTGACGGCATGGTGCTGCAACGCGACGCGCGTACAGAGGTCCGCGGCTGGGCTTCTCCCGGCGCAGGCATTGCACTCACTTTCAGCGACTCAACCTACAGAACCTCTGCCGACAGCGCCGGCACATGGGAGGTCACCCTCAGCCCCCGTCCGGCAGGGGGCCCTTATGAGATGCTCATCGCCTCCGGAGCGGACAGTCTTACCCTCCGCGACATCCTCTACGGTGACGTCTGGGTCTGTTCCGGCCAGTCCAACATGGAACTCCGGATGAGAAGGGTCAGACCGGCGTACGAATCTGAGATCGCCCGGTCGGACAACCCTGCCATCAGGCAGTTCCTGGTCCCGCAACGGTACAATTTCAACGAGCCGGAATCCGACTTACCATCGAGCTCCTGGAAATCTGCCAATCCCTCGAATGTGCTCGATTTTTCAGCTACGGCGTATTTCTTTGCGAGGATTCTCTACGAGCGCTATCATATCCCTATCGGCATCATCAACGCAAGTCTCGGGGGATCACCCGTAGAATCATGGATGAGCGAGGAGGCCCTGCAGGAATTTCCGGCATCTCACGCCGAAGCGCTCCGATTCAAAGACGCCTCGTTGATACGGGAGATTGATAGCAGTGACAACGCCCGCATCAGAGCGTGGTACACCGATCTCCGAAAAAATGATGCCGGCTACCGGAATCCCCGGGTACAGTGGATGGATCCAAAGCTGAATATTTCCCGCTGGGGAAGAATGAATATTCCCGGCTACTGGTTTTCCACAACTCTCGGACGGGTTAACGGTGTGGTCTGGTTTCGGAAGGAGTTTGGGGTCCACCCTTCCATGGCCGGGAAGGGCGCCATCCTCGTTCTGGGGAGAATCGTCGACGCTGATTCGGTCTGGATCAACGGTCAGTTCGTCGGAACAACAAGCTATCAGTATCCCCCCCGGCGATATGAAATTCCTCCGGACGTCTTGCGGGAGGCGAACAACAGCATCACGATCCGTGTGATCAACAACGCGGGAAACGGCGGGTTCGTGCCGGACAAGGCATACCGCATTGAATCGGGGACCGACACACTCGATCTGAGAGGTGAATGGCGGTTCAGTCTCGGTGCAACGATGGAACCCCTGGCGAGCCAGACGTTCATACGCTGGAAACCGCTCGGGCTCTATAATGCGATGATCGCCCCCCTTCTCGGTTACCGGATCAAAGGTGTGATCTGGTATCAGGGAGAGTCCAATGCCAAGAACCCGTTTGAATACCGGGAGTCGTTCCCGGCAATGATCCGGGACTGGAGAAAGCACTGGAATGAAGGAGATTTTCCGTTCCTGTTCGTCCAGCTCCCGAATTTCATGGAGACGAAAAGCGCTCCGTCGGAAAGCAACTGGGCCCTCCTTCGGGAATCACAGTGCAGGACGCTTTCAGTCCCGAATACCGGCATGGCAGTGACGGTTGATATCGGAGAGTGGAACGACATTCACCCGCTGAACAAATGGGATGTCGGGCGGCGGCTGGCCCTCTCGGCATTCAGGGTGGCGTACGGCGACACCGATGTTACTTCCTCGGGTCCGCTCTACAGCTCGATGAGGGTTGAAGGAGATACAATAATAGTCGAATTTACAGGCACGGGGAGCGGGCTCAGGGTGAGGGGCGGAAACGAGCCCGGGCAATTTGCGATCGCGGGCACAGACAGGAAGTATGCGTGGGCGCATGCAACAATCGCGGGGAACAGCGTACGAGTCTGGAGCGAAAATGTGTCCAATCCTGTCGCCGTCCGGTACGCCTGGGCCGACAACCCGGCAGGGGCAAATCTGTACAACAAGGAAGGCCTTCCCGCATCGCCTTTCAGAACAGACGATTGGGTCCTGCGTTGAATGATTCACAACTTCGAAAAGGGGGAGAATGAAACTAGTATGCGGAGCTCTTCTTGTGCTGATTGCGGCACAAGCGAGCGCCCAGGTCGACACCATACAGACGGGCGTCCCGGCGCTCAAACTCGTCTATGCCGGCGATTTTACCATCGGCTGCCTTCTTTCCTACCGGAACATCGGGTTCCCCAGCGATCCGCCCGTCCCGGGGCAGTCGGCGGTGATTACGCCCAACGGAGGATACCTGATCAAGTTCCACATGAACTGCATGTCGCCAGGGAACAACATGAAGCCGCAGTACACGGTGGATATTGCCGCCAGCGCATCGGCATATCTTGCAGCGGCTGCCGGAGCCGCAAAGGATTCCGTCGACACGCATCCCGTGGTGAAGTTCAACGGCGACCTGATCGCGCAGCTCAACTGGGCACAGAGGCAGGGATTCACGTTCCGCGGCCACACGCTCATCTGGCATAACCAGACCCCGGCAACCTTTTTCCTCACGGGTTATGCTACCGGAGGAGCGCGGCTGAGCAAGGCGCAGATGACCGAACGGATGAGGAACTATATCAAGGAAGTAATCCGGTTGATCCATGAGGGATGGCCGGGATTGCTCTCCGCGATGGATGTCGTCAATGAAGCCATGAACGACAACGGCACGTTCCGCACCTCG
>JBGPYM010000314.1:0-3283 GCA_041493205.1 Bacteroidota bacterium | reverse complement strand
CGGTTGCGTGGACGTTCGGGATGATGAAGGTGTCCACCACCATCCCCGTCGATGCCAGCGTACCGGCCTCGACGCTGGCGCGGACCGCTGCGACCTCCCCCCCCACCATCACGATGTACTTTCCGGAACAAATGCTCCGGGAGAGGAGAAGCTGGACGTCCGATACCTTCAGCATCGCATCGGCCGCCTGGTAGCCGGCCGCAATGCTCGTGAGTTCGACGAGGCCGATCGAGTTCATTGCCGCCATTGCCCTGTCCCCTTCTTATCGTAGTTCGATGATCACCGCATCATCCACGCTCTTCACCACTCCGTCGATGCTCGCATGCACATTGGCCCCTGGCTTCTCTCCCGTGTGTTCCCCGATGCACTCCCCCGTACGGACGGCCATCCCCGGTTTCACCTTTGCACGCGCGGGGGCACCGATGTGCTGTCTGAGCGGGATCCTGACACTGCGGGGCCTGAAACGGGTTTCCGTGAAATGCGCCGGAACGTCGTATGCCGCCACACCCAGCTTGCCGATCAACTGCCTGAGCGGGACGTGGCGCCCGTCGTAGATGGGGTGGACCGACACTTCCTGCCGTCCCTCCCAGCGGATTCCCCGGGCGCGCATATCCGTTTTCGCCTTATCGCACGCTTCCTTCGGGTAGAGATCCTCCGGGCAGGCGTAAAGCGTGCAGAGTCCGCAGGAGCAGCAGAGATCCGCCCACTGGTTCCAGACGTCTTCGCCCGTAGCGGTGAAACCGAGACTCCGCATGACTTTGTGCGGCTGGACATCATAGCCGAGAAGATACCGCGGGCAGAATTCCGTGCAGTAACTGCACTGGTCACATGCCGACTTGCCGATCCGGTGCATCGACGTTTCGGGAAGACTTTTGCGTTGTACGAGCCGGTGCGCGGGGGGCAGGACCACGAGACCCGCGCACGTCTTCGTGACGGGCTGCGTCAGGTCGTCCGTAAGCTTTCCCATCATGATCCCGCCGGCGAAGACCGCCGCTCCGGGCTCGGTGGCGCCGCCGGCCGCAGCGATCGCTTCGGCATAAGAGATCCCGACCGGTACGAGAAACGTCGACGGGCGGGTCACCGCGCCGGCCACCGTCACATATTTCTCCGTCACGGGCGTGCCCGCGGCGGCGCGGCTCAGGTTCCGGAGCGTTTCAACGTTGTTCACAACCACGCCGACCTGCAGCGGAATCCCGCCGGGGGGAATGAGCCGCCCGGTGGTTTCGTACACGAGGATGAATTCGTCCCCGGTCGGGTAGAAGTCGCCGAGCTCATGGACGGCGATCCCCGCTTTCGCGGCAGCCGCAGCGAGCTCGCCGAGAAGGGTCGCATATTTTTTCTTGATCCCGATGATCCCGCGGGCCGCACCTGTCGCGGCCATGAGCAGCCTGATTCCTTCCACCACGGCGGCGGGTTCGCGGATCATCAACGCGAGATCCTTGTGGAGCAACGGTTCGCATTCGGCACCGTTGGCAATCACCGTATCAACCTTCGAGGCCGCCTTGATGTGGGCCGGGAACCCGGCCCCTCCGGCGCCGACAACTCCCGCGGCGCGAATGCGGTCTGCAAAGTCGCTCTCCTTACTCACGGGTCCTCCTTCATCGCGGTTCCCGTATTCAGGGCGCGGGGTGTGCGGATGGAAAATGCACGGCGTATCCCCGCGTGGCGAGATCGACGCGGTGCGCCTGGACGAATTCGACGATCGCCTCGACCGGCACCGCCTGCGCGATGCCGTATTCAATGTCGGTTCTTCGCTCCACAAAGATATCGCCAGTATACGGGACCCCGCTCTCATATTCCGGCGTATCGTCTCCCGGCGCGGGGGCGAGCACATACGCCGAATGGCCGGAGACGAGCTTGACCATGCCGACAAGCTCAAAATTCGGAACGCCGTCCCTGATCGCAAATGCAATCCCGCCGCTGAAACCCCGGTTGAAGACCGCATCCAGGAGGAACGTACCGCGCTTGTCCCTGTTCGGGTTGCTCACAATCCCTTTCGTCACCATCCGGAAGCCGGACGGGTAGCCGAAGAGGTAGACGAACGAACCCCATTCGAGTTCTTTTGCGCTCCCATTCGGGTACGCAAGCGCCCGGATGCGCGGGAACGGGTCATTGTCGAACGTTTTCCCGAGCAGCGCCACGTCCGAAAGTCTGTCCATTGCAAGGATCTCGAGGTCGCCCCCTTCGGGAAACCCTGCGATGTACGTGGTCTGTTTCTCCTTGAGCGCGATGGAGCGAAGGAACCCGGTCGATTTATGGTCCGGCCCGATCCGGTACGTGATGACAGTATCGGGAAAGCCGATCACGTGTGCACAGGTCACCAGGACCACCCTGCGCCCTTCGGAGGATATCACGGTCGCGGTGCCGGCCGCCTGGCTGGAAATGACGGTGGAGTGCTGGAGGCGGCCGCGGAGGAATTCCGGACCGGCATCCGCGGGGCGGGTCTGCTCCTCCGGGCCTAAGGAAAACGTGCGGTAGTAGGCGATGGTGTTGACCATCTTGACCGATTCTCCGATTTCCTCAAGCTGTGCGGAGCATCCGCGGTAGGGGAACTCGGAGTCGTACTTTCCGTCAATGAGTGTGGGGAAGACTTCCCTGTAGGCGGTGGCACAGGAAAGGGAGAGCGTCGCGGCCAGGGCCGCAACGACGGCGGTGAATCGATGCGTATGCATGCTGGTTCCTGTTCGGGTGGTTGATCAACTCTCCTTCCACTGTTCTTCATCGGTGTACCCCGCCATTTTCTTCAGCTGTCGGATTTCAGGGCGGGTGAGGCTGCGCGTGGCGCCGCGCGCAAGCCCTTCTTTGGTCACCGGGCCATAGGCAACCCGGTCGAGCTTGAGCACTTCATATCCCCGTTCTTCGAACATTCTCTTCACCTGACGGTTCCGGCCCTCGTGGATCGTGATGCCGAGCACCTTCCCTTTCCCGCCCGGGATGACGACAATATCGGCCGGCGCAGTGGGGCCGTCGCTGAGCGTGACCCCCCTCCGGAGCACATCGAGGTCACCGCGGGCGACCGTCTTGTCGCACGACACACGGTAGGATTTCGGGACTTCGAACCGGGGGTGCATCAGGCGGTGGGCAAATTTGCCGTCATTGGTAAAGAGGAGGACCCCTGTCGTGTTCCGGTCGAGACGCCCGACGGGATACACGCGGTTCCGGGTGCGGACCATGGTCATCACCGTATTGCGCCCCCGTTCATCGTGCAGCGTTGTAATCGCGTCACGCGGCTTATTCAGCACGAGATACAGGTGTTCCTCCACCGCGACCGCCGGGTTCCCCG
>JBGPYM010000124.1:0-8797 GCA_041493205.1 Bacteroidota bacterium | reverse complement strand
GACACAGCCTTGCTGTAGTTGAAGGGGTTTCCCAGTACCGGCAATGCCGATTTGAGGGCAGAGAACGGCAGCTCGGGCACTCCTTTGATCGGAGCAGGGTCTATGGCGACCGCTGCGAGCGCCAGGTCTCTTCCGAGCAGGTTCTGCACCAGCAGACCGCCAAACGAATGTCCGATAAGAACAGGTTTTGCCCCGAGCTTGACGATCTGCCCGGCAATATGGTCGGCGATCTCGCTCACGCCGTACCCAGCCACCGCCTGCGCGTTCCGGCGCGTTGCCTCGGTGGATTCCGCATCGCCGGGCCAGCTTGCTGACCCCGCCCCATACCCCTTTTCCCGGAAGAACTCAATCCAGGGTTTCCACGACTCCGCATGAAGCCACAGACCATGCACGAATCCAACATGTATCTTGCCGCCCTTCTCCGATGACATCACGGCCTCCTCTCTCATGGTTCTGGGTCCGATCAGAGCGCAGTTTCTCCCCGATCATACGACTATTTTGCAGCAGGAACGATTCCGGCGAGATCTCCGATGAGGTTCACTATCGACTGATTGGAAGGTACGACGATCTTTGCGTTGTGCTGCAGCGCGAATTGCACCGTCTCAAGCTGTTTCAGGAGCTGGGAATTGCCGATAAAATACTTGTTGGCGGCTTCGTTGACAAGCTGAATCGCCTCAGCTTCACCCTGGGCCTGGAGGATCCTGGCCTGTTTCACTCCCTCCGCCTGCTTGATCGCCGCCCGCTTGGTGCCGTCGGCCGTTGTCTCGGCGGCCGTGGCAAAGTCGATGGCTGCAATCTTCTCGTTCTCCGCTTTCACGATCTTGTTCATCGTGTCCTGAACATCCTTGGGCGGGTCGATCTCTTTCAGCTCGGCCCGTACGATCTCAATCCCCCAATGGGTGGTTTCCTTGATGAGGATCTCGTGAAGATCCGTGTTGATTTTTCCCCGCTCGCTGTTGGCCGATTTCAGGGACATGGTCCCGATGATGTTCCTCAGGGTGCTCCTGGAGAGGTTGACGATCTGGAAATTCACGTTGTTGACGTTGTACTGCGAATTCTTCACGCTCTCCTCATCCGCCTTGACCTTGTAGTAGATCTGCGCGTCCACCATGGCGTTGAGATTGTCATTCGTGATGATCTCCTGGGGATCCGCATTTACCAGTTGTTCGGTGACGTTCACCAGGTACAGGTGGTCGATCATCGGGATGATCCAGTTGAATCCGGGACTCGCAAAGCGATGGTACTTGCCGAGCCGTTCCACGAGCCCGCGACGCGTCGGCCGTACGATCCTCATCCCGAACAAAAAGGAGAATATTAAGACGGCCGCTGCAAGGACTATGACCTCGGACCTGACATTTTCCATTTTCATGTTCCTTTCTTGGTTGTGAAGCCTGGCGATGGCCGTCCTACTGCCGGATGCGGCGGAGCTCGGATTCGATGAACCCGGGGTCGTCGTCGAGGAAATGACGGGAGAATCGCCTGGCGCGCCGCACCTCCTCCTCATCAATATCGGCAAATATCAGGTCGTCCTCGAACAGCTTCGCCGAGGCCACGACGTCTCCGGACGGGCCGACCACCTCCGAGCCGCCCCAGAAATTCACCCCGTCCTCAAACCCCACCCGGTTGCAGAATGCGACGTAGACCGACAGGAGCCGCGCGTATGCCTTATGATTCCCTGAGTTGACCGCGGCGATCGGCAGCTCCGGTTCCTTTCCCCCCACGCGCGTCGGACTGGCAACGAGGGTGATGATGATCGTCGCCCCGTCCACTGCGAGAAGGTACGGAAGCGGAAGGTGCCAGAGGTCCTCGCAGATCAACACGCCCATCCGGCCGTGCTTCGTGTCGAATGCACGCACGCTCGTCCCCCGGCTGAAATATCTCAGCTCCTCAAACATGCCGTAGGTGGGGGGATATGACTTCCGGTGCACCGCGCGCACGGTCCCCCCTTCGAAACAGAAGGCGGCATTGTACATGCCGAACGACTCTCCCTCTTCAACACCTCCTGCAATAATCGTAATCGATTTACCTTTCTCGACCAGCGGCGCAAGCGGTCCCTGCTCACGGCGCGGGTTCACCGCGAGATCCCAGTTCATGTCCTTGATGGAATACCCCGTAAGGCTCAGCTCAGGAAAAACAACCACCTGGGCCCCGGCAGCGGCGGCACGGTCAGCGAGAGAGAGGTGCTTCGTGATGTTGGCGCCCAGGTCCCCGAGCACGGGGTCCATCTGGGCAAGGGCGATGCGGAATTTCATGGGAGGTCCGGCCTGCGATTGACGCTCCGAGACGTCAGGAACCGGACAGGTCGAGCATCCGGATGTCCTTAATGTACGGAATGGTCTTGTCGGTCTTCATGTCCTTCAACTGCGAGATCTTTTTCTCAATCCGGGCAATATTATCCTTGATGATCGCCAGGTATGTGGTCAACTGGTCCTTCTGATGCGTGGCGCTGAGACGATCGACGCTCCCGCGCATGTCGTCCAGCGGGGTCCGGAGTTCCTGCGCAATCCGGACGACCATTTCCTGGATGGCTTCGAGACGCTTCTGCGTGATTTCAAGCGTTGTGAGCTGGTCACGGAGTTTCTTCCGCTCGATCACGTTCAGAATCGTGCGGGGAAGCACCGGCGTCGAGATCTCCTCCTTGACCAGATAGTCTTCAATCCCGAGTTTCATTACCTCGACCGCAAGGTCGAAGTCCTTGTTGACGGTCAGGAACACAACCGGCGTCGTGACCCCCCGTTCCTGCAGGGTCCGCGTAATCTCCAGTCCGTTCTGCCCCGGCAGAAAGTAATCCATGAGAATCACGTCGAACAGCGATCCTGCAGCTATCTCGTCCAGCGCATCGGGACCGTTCTCCCTCCACGTGATGTCGAACTGCCCCTTCTCGTGCTTGCGCAAAAAGACCTCCACCAGGTTCGCGAAATCCCGGTTGTCCTCGATGAGCAGAATGCGGATGGGGCCTTGCTCTTCCATGAATCACTTCGGAATGGTAAAGTAAAACGTCGTCCCTTTGCCCACCGCGGACTCCACCCAGATCCTGCCGTGGTGGTTCTCCACGATCTTCTTGACGATGGTCAGGCCGGCGCCGGTTCCCCGGAAATCCTCCGTCCTGTGAAGTCGCTGGAAGATGACAAAAATCTTGTCAAAATGACGCTGATCGATCCCGATGCCGTTGTCCCGGACGCCGATCGTGTACTCGTGTTCGCCGGTCTGGACATCAATGTCGACGCGCGGCGCGTCGCTCTTGTTGAATTTTATTGCATTCGCGATCAGGTTCCGGAACACCATCCCGAGCTGTGTCCGGTTGTAGCGGACCGTCGGCAGGGAGGGCGGGATAATCACTTCCGAACGGCTTTCCTTCAGCGTAAATTCGAAATCGCGAAGGACCGCCTCGATGACCGACCGCATCGGCAAAGATTCCTGCGCCTCCGATACGCGCCCGATGCGCGAGAGCGTCAGCAGATCGTCGATCAGGTGCTTCATCCGCTGGCTGGACTGGACGACAGAGTTGAGATATCCCTTCCCCTCCTCGTCCACGCGGTCGCGGTACTCGTTCAGAATGATCTTGCTGTACCCCTCGATGGTTATCAGGGGTTCTTTCAGATCATGCGATACGACATACGTGAAATCATCCAGCTCCTTGTTGCGGTGCTGGATTTCATCCGATTTCGAAACCGTGTCTTCAAACAAAAGCGCGCGTTCGAACGCGATTCCGGTCAAATTAGCGATACTTTCCACGAGACGCAAATGCGCGTCGGGACCGGGCTCCGGACGGAGGAGTGCGAGCACCCCTGCAATCCTGTCTTTGAACCGGACCGGCACCGCGAGCACGGGAATTTCGTTCGCGCTCATCCCCGCGAATGGGGTTCCTTCCGCCGCCCCCGCGAGCGCCGGATCACCGGCGTTCAGTTCCGCCACTCCGTCTCCCTCAGGTCCGAACTGGACTTCCAGGTTTCCGGCACGCCCGATGCTGAAGTAGTAAAGCGATTCAAACGAGATCGACTTCAGGAGCTCCGAACGGACGATCTTCAGGATCGTGCTGGTGTCGAGGGCGCCGGTGAGCCCCTTCCCGATTTCGTACAGCAGCGTGATGCGGCGGACCTGCGACTGGATTTCGCTGTAGAGCCGGACGTTCTCGAGCGCCGCGCCGAGCTGGTTTCCCATCAGCATCAGCACCCGCTGTTCCTGATCGCTCAGGTCATGCCTGCGCGTAAAAGCGACCATGAGCGCGCCAAGAACGCGGTCCTTCGCCTCGAGAGGGATCCCCACCAGGCTCTGTGCACCCAGATCGGCGAACACGGCCCGTGAAGCCGTCGTCAACCGCGGATCACCGGAAAGTCCGCTTGTAATCGAAATGGGACGCCGTTCCTTGATCACCGTTCCTGCTGCGCTGGCATCGACCGAGAGGACCCGAACCGCCGAAGAGTGTTTCTCAGTCAGACCGAGGTGGGCCGCAAGGAGGAGCCGGTCGCCCTCGTCATGCAGGTAGCAGAGCACGATGTCCGCGCCCACGAGGTTTTTCACCTGCGCGGCAGCGACGGCAAGGACTTCGTCCAGCTGCAATGATTTGTTGATGGAGGACGCAACGGCGTTCAGCGCGATGAGTTCTTCGTTCCGTCTCTTGATCTCCGCTTCCGTCTGCTTGCTTTCGGTGATGTCCGTCAGCGTGAAGACCAGACTGGTGACCCGTTCGTTGATCGTCATCGGAGCGACGGCGCACTGGTAGGTTCTTATCCTGTCCCCCGCGCCCGTCTCGAACTCGCGCGAAAACTCGTTCAGCGTTGCGTCAAAGAGCCGCGGTACGACCGCTGTCAGCTCATTCCGCAGATCCTCATTCCGGATGATTTCCCCGAGCGGCCGCCCGACAACGGTGGCTTCATCACTTAGGTCAGGTGTTCCCTGCAGCAAAGCGAAGTCGCGCCAGGCGGTATTCGCCTGACGGACCACCGACCCCTGGTCCACAGTGAAGACGACGCTGTCGATGGAGTTGAGGAGGGTATGAATGTAGGCGCTGTCGTCGCTTACCCGCTGGAACAGCTCCGTACGGTCAAGCAGCGCCCCGATCTGATCGGCGATGGGCTGAAGATAGGTCAGTTGCGCGCCGCTGAACGCTGAAACATCGGCATGGAAAATATTGAATGTCCCGAGCAGCCTCTCGTTCAGCATGATGGGGATGCTGATTTCCGAGTGCATCCCCGCACGGGCTGCCACTGGGTTCTGCTTCTCCACGGGGAGGGCGTTGAAGTCGTCGATGACAATCGCTTTGCGATCTGCGACCGCACGGTGGGTACCGGATTCCTCCAGGGGCAGGATCTCCCCGGCATGCGGGAGCGGGAATTCCGTGCCCACCGAGGCATGGACGACCACGAAGCGACGGTCGTCCGTCAGGAGGCAGACGTTCATGTGATCGTACGGGACCATGTCCTTCACCTCCTGCGCGATCACATCGAAAATGAGCGGGAACTCCATGGTGGAGTTCGCCTTGCTGATAATCCGGTTCAGCATCTCGATCTGCCGCCCCTTCGCGGCGAGTTCGCTCGCCAGGCGGTGACGCTCCGAAATGTCGCGGGCGAGATTCAGCATCGCCACCGGCTCGCCGGCGGCATTGCGCAGGAGCGTTGTATTGATGCTGATCGCAATTTCGTGCCCGTCGTGCCGCTTCCAGGTCATGTCAAAATCGCGCAGGTATTTCTTCTCGCGGAGGGCGGCGATCCAGACGAGGAAGCGGGACATCTGCTCCTCGATCAGCCACGGGTATGGGAACGTCATCCCGAGCACTTCGCTCCGGGTGTACCCTGTCAGGTGCGTGAATTCGCGGTTGACCTCCCAGACCTTTCCCTGGAGGTCGGAGATCATCAGCGCATCACCGAGCGTATCAATGACGTTGCGCAACGTTTCTTCAGACTCCCTCAGCTCCCGCTCGAGGCTCTTCCGGTGGGTGACGTCGGTAAATGTACCGACCACTCCCTCAATTTCACCGGCCTTGTTACGCAAAGGCGAAAACCGCCCCCAGAAGACGAGGCGATCATTTGTTCCCAGGCGAACATACTCGATGTCCTCGGAACTTACCGGCATCCCTGCCAGCGCCCGGTGGAGCAGGTCAGGGAAGTCATGAAGCTTGAAGTCAGGGGGCCCGTCCAGCGCATCCCGACCCATGACCTGGTCGCGGGTATACCCTGTCAGGAGCTCCATCGGTCTGTTCCACTCGCGGTACCGCAGGTCGCGGTCATACACCACGACCCCCTCCTGCATGCTCTGCACCATACCTGTGCCCGCCGTCAGGGACACGGAAGCAGCCAGCTCTTCCTCGGCCTGCGGGGTGATGTCGGTGACGATGCCTGACATCGCAATGACGTTGCCCGAGGAATCGCGGCGGTACCTGACAGCGTCGCGTACATGACGGTACGCCGCCTTTCCTTTCGGGAGGATCCGGTACCTGATCGTGAGTTCGTCCCCACCCTCTTCCCTGTCCGATATCCTGCGCCCGTACCCCGAACGATCGTCGGGATGGATGAGCGTCCGCCAGAGGTCGGGATTCCGCATGAATTCGTCCGGTGCATGGCCCGTGAGTTGACCGACCCGGGCGTTGAGGAGACGGAATGCCCCCGTCGATCCCGCTTCGTAGACTACATCCGTAACCGATTCAACGAGCGACCGGTAGCGCAGCTCGGAAGCCCGCACCCTCTCGAAGCGCAGTGCGTTGGCAAGAGCATCACCGGCGTGGCGGGAGATATTCTCCAGGAGGACCTCATCACGGGCAGCGGACGCAGCCTCTTTCGCCGAGCAAAGCATCATCAACGCGTTCACCGCTTCGCCTGCCACGAGCGGAAGATAGAGAACGGACCGGATTCCCGCAGTCTCAAACAGCGTCTTGTACGGAAGATACGGAGGGTAGTCCGCGACATCGAGCAAAAGCGGCTTTGCCGTTTTCAGAGCAAGTCCGGTCACCCCTTCCTGCGTCTGCTGAACCTCCAGTGCCGACGCGATGTTCTCCGCGAGCCCTTCCCGCAGAGAGATCGTGAGCGTTTGCTTCTCCTCATCCAGGGTATAGATCCCCCCCTGTTCAAATGAGAGCCAGCGCATGGCCGAACGGAGCATCCCCGCCGCCACCTCGGATGGCTCGAGCGAGGCGTGCAGGTCGTGCGAGAGCTGGCCGGTAATCGCGGACTCCCGCTCCCGGCGCCTGAATTCATCTTCAGCAGCCCGGCGGTCTGAAATATCCGTGTGAAAACAGACGACAGCCGGCCGGCCGCCGTACACGATCGTGTCGCCCCGGAGCTCGATCGTGCGGTGCGTGCCGTCATCCCGTTTGAGCGAATACTCCAGCGTAAACGGTTTCGACTTTCCCGGCGCGGCAGGAGAGAGCCGTTCCAGGAACTCCTTCCGGCCGCGCGGGGATACGGGGAGCGCGGCCTCTTTCCCGGTCAGGTCTGCGGGAGACGTGAACCCAAAGAGCGCCGCGCATGCGCCGTTGACAAACGCAAACCGGCCGTCCTGCACGACGGACACGGCGCCTGCCTGACGGTTGAGGACAGCCTGAAGGGACTGTTCCGAATCGCGCAGATAGCGGACCGCCTCATTCCGTCCCGTCATGTCTGTGAGGGAAAGATGCCACGAAGCTTTCCCCTCCCACGCGACGCGGGAAGCAATCAGAGCATAATCGAGCCGCACACCCTCGGGCGTCCGTATCGAAACGTCACCCTGCGCGGCGGGGAACTCCCCTGCACTATCGGCAGGTACGGCGGTCAGTTGCCTCACAAGTGCCGCGTTCTCTTTTCCGAAGAATTCACGGAGAGTCAGCCGGCCCGACCCCGGGTCGTGCCAGGCGAACTTCGAGCGGAACGCAGAATTGCAGTGGACAATTCTTGCGCCCGCGACCACGGCCTGCGGGACCGCGGAAGATTCGACAAAAAGGGATTGCCGGGCGTCTGTCGCAGCGCGCTCGGTGCGTGAGTGGACCTCATCCGTGATGTCCCGGAGGATGGCATGGCTTCTTCGTCCCCTCAACACCGAAACAGAAACGGCAGCGACGAACGGCCGCCCGCTTTTGCGACGGAGTTGCAGCTCTCCCGTGACATGCTTTTTCTTGCGGAGCAGGGAGAGGAGCCGCAGGGCGGACCGGTAGCTTTCCGGAGCAACGAGACGGGCAAGAGTGACGGAGCCCGGGTCGTCCATTCCGAGCATTTCCCGTGCGCGCAGGTTCGCAGAAGGATTCCCGGCGTCATTGTCGAAGAAGATCATCCCCTCCAGCGCCTGGTCGAATGCCTGGCGGTACGGCTCCTGGAGCACGTCGACAAATCCGCCGGCGGGAGAGGTCCCGGGGAGCGATGGCGGTTCGAGGGGAATGCCCGGCTCGTCGGCGCGGGCTATGCGCGGGAGGAAAAATGCAGGGGCGAACACCCCTCTGGCAGTCAGGAACTGGCAGTAGAGCGTCCGGCCGATCAGGAACGCATCAACAAAAAAGCGAGACTCATCTTTCAGCCGGGCCGCGGCCGCATCGGAGAGGAGCGGACGGGCAATGATCCAGACGCTCTTTGCACCGCGCCGGTGAAGGGCTGCGGAAAACTTTTCGATGAATCGCAGCCGCCCCGATTCGCTCCGCTGCCATGCGCGGTCTCCGCCGGCGAGCTCAATGACGACGATCTTCTTCTGCGGGAGGAGTGCGACCGCCTTCTTTCCGGCGTCCGCAGCCAGAGCGCCGCTCTTCGCTTCCAGCGAATCGCTCATCAGCGCGGCTGCCACGCCGCCGGCAACCAGAGACGTCCGGCACGTGACTGCGTGTTCAGCCGACGGGACACAG
>JBGPYM010000140.1:0-8076 GCA_041493205.1 Bacteroidota bacterium | reverse complement strand
TGTCAACTCCGAGCGGTCCTACTTCTGAAAGCGCTATCAGGGCAACATCACCCGCATGGGACATGTTGAATTCAATCCCGATTCCGGGTTGAAACCCGGAGAGTGCCGGTTTCCCGTACCGGGAGAAACTGAACTCGATCCTCTCGGGCGGAATCCCCGCGTATGCACCTACAATTTCCCGCAGTGCCCCGTGCGCCATGATGTACCTCGCCCGGTCATGCGGGAATCGGAAGCGATCTGCCCGTGCCCGCTCGGCGGGGCTCAGGAGTGCCGCAGAGACCCCGATTTGCGATTCGCCGGCACTGAGCTCGGCCTTGTACACATGAATGTCCGCCGGTTGCCCGAACGCGCATTCTGCCGACGCGTGCCACTCTCCCGTTTGCAGCGAGAGGGTCCCCCAGCCGTCATCGGCCGGATCAATACAAGGTGTTGCATGCATGAGCACTGCTTTGTCCTCCAGCCGGTTACCCCGGTACCTGGACCGGGCCGACGCCGCGTTTCGACTCGATGATGCGGGCGAGTCCTGCGATTGTCGGTGCTTCAAAAAAAGTGAGCGGTGACAGATCGACGTCAAACGTGCGTCGCACGCGTGAAATGATCTGCGCAGCCGAGACGGAGTCTCCGCCGAGGTCCAGGAAGTGGGCGTCCGTTCCCACCTTCCCCCCTTCAAGACGGAGGACGTCCTGCCACATCGCGATAAGCTCCACTTCCACCGGTGTGCGCGGCGACCGTTCGGCTGTCTCCGCCTGCCGGGCGGTGCTTTTTCCCCTCGATGCAATCCCGAGCCGCTCCGCCAGTTCGAGCCGCCGGACTTTCCCCCGTTCGTCGGAAGGGATCTCACGGACGATATGAATGTAACGGGGGACCTTCCCCACTGAAAGTCTGTCGATGGCGAACTTCTGGAGTTCTTGTTCGCCGGCCGTGCTGCCCGGTCGGAGGACGACCGCCGTCGCGATCTCTTCGCCGAGGGTCGGGTGGGGCACAGGAAATGTTACGGCCCTCTCAACGCCCGGATGCCCGAGAAGAGCGCGGTCGATCTCCTGCGGTGAGATCTTCTCCCCTCCCCTGTTGATGATTTCCTTCAGCCGACCCGTGAGGAAGAGATACCCGTCAGGGTCCCGATATCCCAGATCGCCCGTTCTGAACCAATCCCGGAAGAACGGATTCCCGTTGGAGCCCTGGGGGTCACGATAGCCGCCCATGACAGAACCGCCGCGAATCACAATTTCCCCTCTGGTTCCGTCTGGCACGGGTTCTCCGTCCTCGTTCACGATCCCGATTTCGGTGCCGACGGGGATGCCCACGGAACCCGGTTTTCGAACGCGGGGGGGGAGGGGCGCACTGGTTATCTGCACCGCCGCCTCCGTCATGCCGTAACTCTCGAGGACCGGGACTCCCAGAAGCTGCTCGGCCTGCAGCATCAGACTTACGGGGAGCGGCGCAGAGCCGACCCGGATGAACCTGAGCCGCGGCATACGCGGCAGTCCAGGATTCCCTGTGGCACGCCGGACCATTTCGTGGAGCATGGCGGGAGCTGCCCAGAACCAGGTCGGGTCGGCTTCAACTGCCAGCGTGAAGAATGTTTCTGCGTCGAACCCCGGCGTCCAGAACACGCTTCCCCCTGCTGAGAGGGCGGCAAGCGAATACGCAATGCCGGCAATATGGTGGAGCTGGAGAATGCTCAGGAGCCGGTCATCCGGTCCGAGAGCAAGCGTTGCGCAGACATTAGCCGCCCCCGCCTGGATATTGGAAAGGGTCAGGGGGACAATTTTGGGATTCGCCGTGGTACCGGACGTCTGCATCAGAAGCACGACATTGTCGGGGCGCGTCTCACGTGGCATACCGGGTACACCCGCGACAGACCCGCCGCTGATCCGGACCGTTCCTGCAGGCGCATCCGGAACGGCCTCGGCCTGGATGCAAGGAACCCCGATGCCGCGTGCCGCCGCCCGCGCACCGGCATCCGTTCCCGGAGGGACGATGACGGCTTTCGCGCGCAGGTGTGTCAGCTGGCGTGCGATCTCTCCGGTAAGCAGGGTGGGATTGAGCGGTGCTGCAGCACAGCATTCCATCACGGCGAGCTGGACGACGAGCCTCTCGGGGCCTGTCGGCATGGCGACCGCCACACAGTCCCCGCGGTCGATCCCCATGGCTGAGAGGGCCGCCCGCACCGAGTCGACCTGGCTGTTCAATGTGCCGAACGTCATGGGCACCCGGCCAGGAGCGAGAAGAGCGGTGGCTCCGGGCGACTGCAGAGGTCCCTTCCCAAACAATGCACGCACGGTCGCCACGCTACTGTCCTCCCGCCTTTTCGTGCCCGTCGCCGGGATGCTCGATCTCACGCAGGACCACCTCTTCCACCAGCGATGCCAGTCCTTCGACGGTGGGTGACTCAAAAAGACTGATCAGCGGGAGATCCACATGGAGCGCCTCCCGCATGCGCGAGATAACCTGCGTCGCGAGAAGGGAATGCCCTCCCAGATCAAAGAAATTCTCCTTGATGCCGACATCCTTCACGCCAAGCATCGACGACCAGATGCGGGCAATGACTTTTTCGACATTGGTCCGCGGCGCGTCGGTCCCGCTGCTCCCCCGGGCATCGGCCGATTCGTCGGGAGGCGGCAAGGCGGTGCGGTCGATTTTTCCGTTCGGAAGGAGCGGAAGGGCCGCGAGCGCCACGACAGCCGCCGGGACCATATATTCGGGAAGCGAGGATTTGACGAAATCCCGGAGATCGCTGGCGGCCTGAGGAGAATCCTCCCGAAACACGACGTAGGCGACGATGCGCCGCACACCGGGGACATCTTCCCGGATGATGACGACGTTCTCGCGCACATGCGGAGAGGAAGCGATGGCTGCTTCGATTTCACCAAGTTCAATTCTGAACCCCCGGAGCTTGACCTGGTGGTCCATCCGGCCGAGAAACTCGATTGTACCATCGGCGTGGAAGCGGCCGAGATCCCCCGTCCGGTACATACGCCCCCCCTGTTCCGGCGCAAAGGGATCCTCCAGGAAATTCTGCGCGGTCAGTTCCGGCCGGCCGAAATAGCCGCGGGATACTCCTTTCCCTCCGATGTACATCTCGCCGATCACGCCGACGGGCACAGGTTCCCGGTGCCGGTCAAGGATATAGACACGTTTGTTCGCAAGGGGCCTGCCGATAGTCTGCATGCCATCGGGCGTGCGCAGCACATAGGTCGAATACGTTGTGTCTTCCGACGGTCCGTAGAGGTCGTACACTTTCCTGACGGAGCCGAGGGCATAAATCTGCCGGACCAGGGCCTGGGTGAGCGGTTCACCGGCCAGATTGATTGTCCGGACGCTTGCCGGGATGCCGCCGACCCTCAGCAGTTCCGTAATCGCCGACGGAACGGTATTCACGAGGCGGACGTCGGTCGTCCCGCGGAGCGCGGGAAGCTGCAGCACATTTTCCACGAGAATGACGGCCCCGCCCAGGCAGAGAGGAACGAAAATCTCAAAAACCGACAGGTCGAAGCAGATGGACGTTGATGCGAGGACGCCGTCGAGTTCTTCCGCGCTGTAGACGCTGCCTGCCCAGCCGATCAGCACCGCGGCGTTCCGATGTTCGATGGCAACGCCTTTAGGCCTCCCCGTGGAGCCGGACGTATAAATGAGGTACGCCAGCGTGCTGCCGGACACCACGGTGCCGGGGTTGTCAGCGCTTTGCGCGTCGATGAGTTCGCTGTCTGCATCCACCCGGAGGATCCGTGCAGCGCCTTTCCCGGCAAGAGAGGGAAACCGCTGCTGCAGTTTTTCCTGTGTGACGACCACGGAGAGCCGCGCGTCGCTGATCATGAAGCCGATCCTGTCGGGCGGATACGCGGGATCGAGGGCCACGTATGCCCCTCCCGCTTTCATAATGGCGAGGAGAGCGACAATCATGTGATGGGATCGTTCCATGCACACGCCCACAGGCACTTCGTTGGTCACGCCAAGGTCCCGCAGAGCGTGTGCCAGCCGGTTTGCCCGTTCATTCAACGAGGCGTACGAGAGCCGCTGGTCTTCCCATTCCAGGGCGGTCTTGCTGGGCAACCGTGCGGCCTGTTCCTCAAAAAGCGTATGGATGCACGCATGGGCCGGCATGGGAGCATCCGTGGCATTCCACTCCGCAACGAGCTGATGCCGTTCTGCAGCCGTCAGCAGCGGGAGCGCGGAGACCCGGACCCCTGCGTCGGCGATAATCCCTTCGAGGAGCGTCCGGTAGTGTTGCGCCATCCGGGCAGCCGTGGCCGGCTCGAAGAGGTCGCTGTCATACTCCAGGAGTCCGTCAGTACGGTCTCCCTTGTCCGTAATCGACAGGGTCACATCAAATTTCGACGTCCCCGTGTCGATATCTTTCTTTTCCATCTCGAGTGCGTGCATCAACAGAGGAGGCGACGGCGTGTTCTGGAGAACGAACATAGTCTGAAACACGGGCGTCCGGCTCAGCGTCCGTTCCGGTTGGAGCTCTTCGACAAGTTTCTCGAACGGCACCTCCTGATGGTCGTATGCTCCGAGGGCCTTCTCGCGTATGCGCTTCAGAAGTTCAAGGAACGTCGGATCGCCGCCGCAATGCACGCGTATGGCCAGCGTGTTGACGAACAGGCCGACCAGACCTTCGGTCTCCAGCCGGGTTCTCCCGGCGATGGGGGTTCCGATGATCAGATCCTCCTGGCTGCTGTACCGGTGGAGAAGGACTCCGTAGGCAGCGAGGAGCGACATGAACAACGTGCACCCTTCTCGACGGCTCAGTTCCTTGAGGTCATCGATGAGCTGCTGCGTCAGCACGAACCGGTAGGTGCCCCCCAGGGAGCGCCTTGCGGCGGGTCGCAGCCTGTCGGTGCCAAGGTCGAGCACGGGCAACGCGCCACCGAGTTCTCCACGCCAGTAGCGCATTTGCTTCTCGAGGACATCACCCTGGAGGCGGTCCCGCTGCCAGGCGGCAAAATCGCTGTACTGAATGGGAAGTTCTTCAAGGACCTGCCGGGCTCCCGGCGCAGAGGCATTGTACAACTCCCCCAGCTCCCGGACGAAGACGCCGAGAGACCAGCCATCCGACACGATGTGATGCATCGTGATGACGAAGAAGTGGTCTTCCGGTCCTTTGCGGAGAAGCAGCGCGCGCACCAGCGGCCCCGTCGTGAGGTCGAAGGTACGGCGTGCCTCATGTTCCACCCTGCTCCACGCTGTGTGATCGCGATCGGCCGCATCGGTTCCGCGGACGTCCTCGACGCGGAGTATCCCGTTCACTTTTTCCAGGATTCTCTGGACAGGCGTTCCCGCTTCTTCCGTCACAATTGTCCGGAGCACTTCGTGCCTGCGCACGATCTCGTCCACACAACGGCCGAGGGCGGCGACATCCACACGGCCTCTGACGTGGTACACCCGCGGAATGTTATACGCCGGCGAGCCGGGTTCGAGCCGGTCAAGGAACCAGAGGCGCTGTTGCGCGAATGAAAGGGGAGGGCTCGGCGGTGGGGGAACCCGGCGGGGAATGGTCCCCCCGCCGGAAGTCTCGCTGATGCGCTTATCGACCAGCTTTTGCTTGTCCGATGGCAATTGCATGGATCAACCAGACCATGGCATCATTGTCGGGCGCGGCCGGGGGCGGGTCACGCCTTGAACACAAGCCGGTGGGGGGATGTGACCACGTTTCTGGTGTCCACGATGGGGACGTTAAAGCCTACCAGATCCATCTTCTTGTACTCTTCATGCGGCGTCGCAATCAGGAACAGGTCGTACCCCTTCGCAATCTCGGCGGATTTCCGGCCCGCGTAACGGCCGAACTCGCGCGAGGGGCGGATCACCGGGATATACGGATCGTTATAGCTGACCTTTGCACCCTTCGCCTCCAGCTTTTCCATCAAATGGTACGAAGGCGATTCCCGGTCATCGTCCACGTTCGCCTTATACGCCAGCCCGAGCATGAGGATGTTTGCACCTTTGAGCGGTTTTCCCAGCTCGTTGAGTACTTCCATGATGCGTTGCACGACAAAGTCCGGCATCGCGGCGTTGATCTCCCCGGCAAGTTCGATGAACTTCGTCGTCACGCCGTATTCCCGCGCCTTCCAGGTCAGGTAAAAGGGATCGATGGGGATGCAGTGACCGCCCAGTCCCGGACCAGGGTAGAACGGCATGTAGCCGAAGGGCTTCGTCTTCGCCGCTTCGATCACTTCCCAGATGTCGATCCCCATGCGCATAAAGGTCGTCTTCAGCTCGTTGACCAGCGCGATGTTTACCGCGCGGAACGTGTTCTCCACAAGTTTTGCCGCCTCCGCCGCCTGGGTGGACGACACGGGCACGGTGCGCACGACGATCTGCTGGTACACTTTTTCCGCGGCGGCAAGCCCTTCCGGCGAGGTCGAACCGACGACTTTGGGGATCGTCTCGGTGGTATAATCCGTCCTGCTCGGATCCTCGCGTTCGGGTGAAAACGCCACGTAGAAGTCTTTGTCGACTTTCAGGCCGTGCTTCTCGAGAATCGGCACCATGACTTCGACGGTGGTGCCCGGGTAGGTTGTGGATTCAAGCACGATCACCTGTTCTCGGCGCACATACGGGGCGATGCTCTCGCACGTGGAGACGATGTACGACATATCCGGTTCGCGGTTCTTGTTGAGCGGTGTCGGGACCGCGATCAGCAGGGCATCACACTCCTTCGCTTTTGAAAAATCCGTTGTTGCCTTCAGCAGCCCCGTTGCCGCCGCGCGGGCAACCCGCGCCGCGGGGATGTGCTTGATATACGACTCTCCTTTTGCGAGCGCCTCAGTTTTTCTTGCATCGATGTCCAGTCCGACGACATGAAATCCCTTTTCAACAAAGCAGAGCAGGAGCGGCAGCCCGACGTAACCGAGTCCGACGACGCCGACGACCGCAGTTTTGTTGTCCAGCTTTTTCAGGATTGCTGCATTCATGAGTATGCATGGTGATTGGTGTCTGGGTGTGAGGCCTGCGCCTCTTGATCTATCGGGACTCGGTCATTGCGCCGGCGCGCTTTGGCTGGACGGGGCGTTCCGACCCGTTGTGCCCGTAGCTCGCGCTGTAATACCCGTACCGGTCGCTGCCGTAGAACCCGCCGTACGCGCGGCGGGCGTCAAAATTATTCAGGAACACTCCCGCGATCTTCCCGCCTGCACCCACAAGCAATTCTACCGTTCGTTCGAGCGTCGCCAGCCTCGTCTGGTCGGCCGACACCACGAGAATGGTCCCGTCGGCAAGACCGGAGAGCGTGAGAGGATCCGCCACCGGCAACGCCGGTGAAGAATCGAGAATCACAATGTCGTAGGTCTGATCACTCTGCTCGATGAACGACCGGATGTTCTTGCGTCCGAAAATCTCGACATCTCTCGCCTCCAGAGCGCCGGCACAGATGATGTCCAGGTTCGCAATGACATTGCGGTGAACCACTTCCTTCAGCGTCGCGCCCCCCGTCAGCAGTGTGGTGAGGCCGGGGGTCTGGGGAAGCCTGAAGTTGCCATGGATGGTCGGCTTCCTGATGTCGGCGTCAATCAGCAGGACCTTCTTTTCCGCCTGGGCAAAAGTGATGGCAAGGTTGCAGGCGACGGTGGATTTTCCCTCGCCCGGGTTCGGGCTGGTCACCAGGATGTTCTTGAACCGCCCGGACGATTGGTCGACCTTGAGATTTGTCCGGAGGCGGCGGTATGACTCCGCGTACGGGGAGAAGGGTTCCTCGAGCGACACGAGCTGCGGGGGAATCTCCCGTTCAGGCGGAGCGCCCGGCGCGGGGGGAGCGGGTTTCTGCATGCTCGATGCATAGGAGAGCACCGTGTACCCTCTCCGCTTGAGATCGTCGGGGGTATGGAGCCGGACGTCGATATATTCGCGCATAAGGACGACGCCGACGCCGAGCGCGAGCCCAATCATTGCCCCCAGCATGAGGTTGATCGACAGGACGGGAGACACGGGTGCGCCGGGGACGGAAGCTTTGTCCACCACGCCGACATTGGCAAATTCCGATTTCTCGACGATCGACACCTCGTTGAATTTTTCGTCGACCATGAGATAGAGTTTTTCCGCGCTGAGCCGGTTGCGCTGCAGGCGTGCAAGGTCGATGCT
>JBGPYM010000221.1:0-5110 GCA_041493205.1 Bacteroidota bacterium | reverse complement strand
CGTACCGGGGATAGCGCTTCTGGTGCAGGCCGGATGGGCATGCCTCCTCTGCCTGAGCGGGACGTACGGGGACCTCCTCGACTACGTGATCTTCGCGGTTCTCGTCTTCTACATCCTGACGGTGATCGGCATTTTCATTCTGCGGCGGACCAGGCCGGAAGCGGAACGGCCGTACAAAGCGTTCGGCTATCCGGTGCTTCCCGCCCTCTACGTGGTCGCGGCGGCGGCGATCGCCCTGGATCTCCTTATTCTCAAGCCGGCGTATACCTGGCCGGGAGTGATCATCGTGCTCCTCGGCATCCCCGCATACTTTTTCTGGAAACGATTTGGCGCATTCCTTGCCGATTGAACGGTTGCCGTTGTTTGATAGTGCAGGTCACACTTCAGCGTACACATTGAAAGGAGCACCGAAAGCAACATGGAACTGAATCTCATCCTGGGCATCAGTCTGTTCGGCCTGCTGTTTGCGGTCTATCTGATCCGCGACGTGATGAAACGCGATACGGGAACCGCACGGATGCGCGAAATCTCCGACGCGATCAAGGCGGGTGCGGAGGCATTTCTCCGGCGGCAGAACAGGACGATACTCTATCTGGCGATTGCCCTCGCGGCTATCATCTATATCCTCTACGCGTTCGTCCGTGCCCACAACGAACACGACCCGGCGAGCACGTCGGACCTTGCACTCTGGACGACGCTCTCCTTCGTGCTCGGGGCGCTCTGCTCGGTTGCCGCCGGTTACATGGGAATGTGGGTTGCGATCCGGGCGAATATCCGCACGGCCGCAGGCGCGACCAAGGACATGAACAGCGCCCTCCAGCCCGCGCTGCGCGGAGGGGCCGTGTCGGGATTTTTCGTGGTCGCCATGAGCCTCCTCGGCGTCGCAGGGCTTTTCGCGATCGTGAAGGCCTCCGGGGTTGCGCAGGACGTCACCAAGATACCGCTGTTGATCGTCGGGTACGGGTTCGGGGCAAGCTTTGTCGCCCTGTTTGCCCAGCTTGGGGGTGGAATCTACACGAAGGCGGCGGATGTCGGCGCCGATCTCGTTGGCAAGGTCGAGGCAGGAATTCCCGAGGATGATCCGCGCAACCCGGCCGTTATCGCCGACCTCGTGGGTGACAACGTCGGCGACTGCGCGGGACGCGGCGCGGACCTGTTTGAATCGACCGCGGCCGAGAACATCGGCGCCATGATCCTTGCGGCAGGCCTCTGGCGCGCAAACATCGGCGTGTTTGAGGGGCAGGGACTCTCCCTTCTGGGTGTTCTCCTCTTCCCCCTCGTTGCGCGCGCATTCGGCATCCTCGCGTCCATCGTCGGCATCCTGAGCGTCCGTACGAACGACAAGGAAGACCCGATGAAGGCGCTGAACCGCGGCTATTACGTCACGGCCACCCTCGCCATGATCGGTTTCTATTTCGCCTCCCGCTGGCTTCTCGGAAGCGAATATTATTTCAACTTCTTCCTGTGCGGATTGATCGGCGTCGTGACCTCCATCGCCTTCGTGTTGATCACGCAGTATTACACTGAATACCGCTACCGCCCGGTGAAATCGATCGCGATTGCATCCCAGACCGGCCCGGCGACCAACATCATTGCGGGGATAGCGGTCGGGATGGAATCGACCGGCTATCCCATCCTGGTCATCGCCGCGGCAATCGTGTCCGCGTACCTGCTCGGTGAACACTCCGGACTCCATCATGCCGGGCTCTTCGGCACGGCAGTTGCCACCATGGGGATGCTTGCCACGGCCGCCTATATCCTGGCCATGGACACATTCGGTCCGATCACCGACAATGCGGGCGGGATCGTGGAAATGAGCCAGCAGCCCAAGGAGATCAGGGACAAGACCGACCGCCTCGATTCCGTCGGCAACACCACCAAAGCCCTGACGAAAGGATACGCCGTGGGATCGGCCGCCCTGGCCGCCTTCCTGCTCTTTAGCGCCTATCTCGACGAAGTGAAGATCTACATGCCCGAATTCTCGGGCATCATCAACCTGAACAAGCCGGAAGTATTTGTCGGGGCGATGTTCGGCGCCGTCCTCGTGTTCATCTTCTCGTCGCTCGCCATCAAGGCCGTCGGCCGCGCGGCGTACTCGATCATCAACAACGTGCGGGAACAGTTCAAGAACAACCCCGGCATCATGGCCGGGACGGCGAAGCCGGATTACGGACAGTGCGTCGACATTGCCACGAAGGCGGCATTGCGTGAGATGGTTGCGCCGGGGCTGCTGGTCGTCGGGGTACCGGTGGCGGTCGGACTGGTTTTCAAATGGCTCTTCATCGCGACCGGCTCCCCGGCTACGGGGGCAAGCGGCGCGGAAGTGGTCGGCGGCATGCTGATGGTGGGAACGATTGTGGGGATCCTGATGGCGCTCTTCCTGAACAACGGCGGCGGCGCATGGGACAACGCCAAGAAGTATATTGAGACGGGCGCCTATGGCGGGAAGCGTTCCGAACCGCACAAGGCATCGGTGGTGGGCGATACGGTGGGCGATCCGTTCAAGGACACGGCGGGGCCGTCGCTACACGTCCTCATCAAACTTCTCAGCACGATTACGCTGGTGCTGGCACCGCTCTTTATCTGACCTCGCACAAACAACAGGGGTTCACATGCGCCTCGCGCGCGTGTGAACCCCCGTGCCATATTGGCCCCCCTCTTCGGCCGAATCTCCTCAAGGGTTCAACAAAATTTCATGCCTGACTTCGTAGCGACATCCGAATACTCCAAGACCTCCGGATATATTCGTATAATCGGGGATATCGAGCCTTGTTGTACCAAGATCTTTCGGCCCGTTGAGAATGTAGAAGTAGTTGTAGAGAGCATCATCGATCTGCGTCAGTGTAAATAAGGCCCTAGTGAATTGCACCGGCAATCCTGGGTTCTGGCTTGCAATCCTCTCCCTGGCTGCAAGATACTGCTCAGTACTGAACCGGATCTCAGTCGTCGTGTAGTCTAGATTGAGCGATGCGATGGGAACTCGGCCGAATGTCGGATATTCAAAAATGTGATTTCCTGAAGCGTCGAACACCGCTCCCTTTGGTATCTCAATATATCCCGTGACCCAACTTGCACCGACAAGGACCTGAAACTCCACAACAAACCGCAGGACAAAAGCACCCCGGACGCTGTTAAACGAGGCAGAGGCATCGATCCACTCAGTACGACCTGGATTCGTGACGTCAGCAGGATTCTTCACATAAAAGTCCGGACTTTTCAGTCCGAGCGTACTCCCACGCGCGGTACCGTGCAAGGGAGTGGAGATATTAATGACGTATGTCCAGCCCGGCTGGGGTTTGAATCCGTTTGCCGCATAGACAAAGTAGGAAGTGGGCGTTCCCAAATCATCCGGGCGCACAACAGTTGTATCATTAAAGTGGACGTTACCGGCGAGACCAGCCACGTCCACTACTGCTCGGACCTGCTCGTTTATTGGGGACGTCTGATATGTGCTCATAATGCGCACATACTGTGTATCGCTTGTCATGGAGAGGATGCCGTAGACCACAAGCCGCTGATCGTATGCCCCATCGGGCTCGAACGTTTGATTGCAGGCTGGCACCATGCCCAGGAATAGCAGGAATGCTTTTAGAGATGAACGATGCATATTAGAATTCCACTGCAATAAAAGCAGAAGGAAGGAAGGGGATCATGTAGTCAGTCACACCGGTGGTTCTGTCGTAATAAAGGATATTTCGCTCTCCAGAGAGATTGAGTACAGTGAGACCGAGCGTGCCACGAATCGATTCAATGTTAAATTGCCAGGTAACTGAGCCGTCCAACCGAGAATAGGCGGGGAGGCGAGCTTCGTTTTTGGGCCCGAGAACACGCATGGACGTCCCCTCGCCCCCCGGAAAAGGATCACTACCGAGGCCGCCAAGTCCAAGACGCGAATAGTATCCTGCGTTTTGAGTGTAGGGGTAACCGCTCCCATATTCCCACCTGAGTGTCATATCCACCCTTAACGGCAAGTGGATCGTTCCCATGGTTTTAACCACATGGGCACGGTCATATCGTGGGGCGTAGGGAACGTTTTGAGATTCGACCCGAGCGCGGGAGAGGGTGTACGACCCGTAGAGATCAAGGATCGGCGCGGCATATCGCAGCAAGACTTCGACCCCGGATGAAACACCCCGACCACTTATGTAGTCGGGGTCCTCCGGGAATATCTTGTCGGGGTTATAGAGAGTGATGGACCGGTAATCCTTGATATACGCCTGCAAGCTGGCGGAAAGTGGCGGGAAAAGTTTTCCCTCAAGACCGAGGACATAATGATATGCAGTTTCCGGCCGCAACTTCAGCGGAAGATAGAGCCATGCGTCAAAGAGGGAGATGAGATCATCCTCATTGTTCATTGTTATGAGATTCTGTGTGTACACCCCGAAGGATGCCTTTGCGAGCCAAGTGTTACCGAAGCTAACCATGGCCATCAATCGCGGCTGGGCGGACTGAAGGAAGTACCCTGGTTTGTTTCCTAAAACGATATCAAAAAGTGAGGTCAGCTCGGGATTGACCCCAAGATCAAACCCGACGATACCCATCCACCACTGATATCTTGCCCAAATCCACCATTCGACGTTTGTATCGCGGAATTCCCTTTGTACTCCAGCTCTTGTCGTGAGCGAATTCTGATACGATGGAAAACTAATTTCAAAACCACCAGAAGCGTGGTCTCGGTCTTCAGCATACACTGCAAATTCAGCACGAAGACTTGCTTCGGCGATTTTCGATGAAGCCGTGGGGATCAGCGTGGCGGGTTTCGGGATCCTCTGCACTTCCGCCCGTGTGTAGCTGGCCAGCAGATCAACATAAATTCGGTCGGTGAGGAGACCGGAAAACGAACCCCCAAATGCAGAACTTCTCCACGCATGCTCAGGTTGTTGCGGATCGGCGGGGGTGATGTCATCTGCGCTCAGGAAACCCCTCAGTCCAATGTTTCCCGTTGTGGTCGCCATCGTGCCCTTCAAGAACGCGTCGTGAAATGCATTCGGCACTTCATGAGGAACAAATCTCTTCAAGGCCTTGTCAGAAAGTGATTTTCTCACGCTCATTATCCATCCTATGTCATCCCCCGCAGGTCCCTCCAGAGCTAACTCAGAGGAGATGAAAT
>JBGPYM010000178.1:0-6694 GCA_041493205.1 Bacteroidota bacterium | reverse complement strand
CTCCTGGGACCATGTGGTTCGGAAGCCTCGACGGTGGCCTCTGCAGGTTGAGTCACGGCACATTCAGCAAGATCAACGCCGGAACGCCGTCCGTGCGTGTCCTCTCGCTCATGGAAGACTCCGAGGGAATCCTCTGGTGTGGAACGGATAAGGGCGTCATTCAACTGCGTGACACGACCGCATCCGTGTTCGGGGAAGGGGCAGTCCCTTCCGGAGTCAACGGAATCGTCGAGGCGAACGATAGCCTCATCTACATCCTGAGCGGACCTGCGCTCCTGGTCTTCTCAAAGCGGTCGGGTTCCGTGAATCGCGTGAACCTGGGTCGGGGCGCCGGGGCGGCGCTTCAGGGCCTTTTCGTTGATGCAAGGGGGGATGTCTGGATTTCGTCGGCGGATAGCAGCCTCTATCACGTTCACGGAACGGTGTTCCTGGGAAAGAACCGCCTCCCGAGGGGGGCGAGCTATCCCATGGTGCTCGACAGCGACGAGGATCTCTGGTTCAGTGGAGTCTTCAGAATTCCGCTCACCGGGCTTGCGGGGGGGCAATCCACTCACTACACGAAAGAGAACGGATTGCCGGGTGACAATATCTATCCGATGCTCGTCGATAGCGAGCACAATATCTGGTTCGGCAGCTGGGATCAGGGCCTCATAAAACTTCCCGAAAAGGACATTGTGCGGTTCCCGTCGAAGATTCAAGATTCAAGAAATGCGGTGATTGCCGACGACTCCGGGAGGTTGTGGGCGCTCGCGTTCGATGGCATTTTCGAACACTGGCGCGATGCGGGCGGGTCCTGGCACCAGGCACGTCATTTCATCGGGCCCCCGTCGCATCCCTTGATCCATGGATCAACCGGCGCGTTTGCGCACGGATGCCTCTGGATCGTCTGCAACGACGGAATGATCAGGGGATACAGCGTTCAAGCACCCCACCCATCCGGGCCTTCGTTGATGACTCTGACGAAGACGATTGATTCCCCGCGCCCCAGTACGGACAAGAACCTCTATATTTTCGCCGATCGCGATCACTTCGTATGGCGCGTATCTTCAAAGGGCGTCGATGTCATTGACGTCAGCGGTACACCGGCTGTTGTTCGGAAGATTGGATCACCGCCCTTGCCTCCTGATTTCTTCGTCAATGCGATCTGGAAAGATCGCAATGGCAATGTCTGGATAGGCGATTATGGCCTGGGTCTCTTTCTCTTTCCCCGCAACAGCACGGACGACGGGAACGTCAGGCACTTCACGACCGGAGACGGGCTGCCGGACAATGGCATCCGGTCGATCATGGAAGATCCGGACGGAAGAATATGGGTGGGTACGCGGTATGGTGGACTGGCTATCTATGAGAACGAGTCCTTCACGACGATGTCAACGAAGGATGGCCTGCCAAGCAATCACATCCGTAGTATGGCCTGTGACAGCAGCGGTACGATGTGGCTCGGAACGTCCCTTGGGCCCGTCTCGATCGACTCGCGGGACCATTCTCGCCGGGGATGGAACAATGAGCTTCTCGGCCTGCAGGTGAGTGCCTGCGGGGTTCTTCGAGAGGATGTTCTCTGGTTTGCGTCAAGCTCGGGCCTCGCTCTGTACCAGCAGGCAAAACACCGTCCGAATACGCATTCACCTCCCTCGTACATTACCAGCTTCACGGTCAACGGCCGCTCCCTCGATATCGCGTCTCCCGTGGACATGTCCTACCAGCAGAATAGCTGCGTCATCGGCTTTGTCGGCATCAGCCTCCGGGATGAGAACGCGGTCCGGTACCGGTACAGGTTGAAAGCCGTCGATACGGCATGGAGTTCCCCCACTCCACAGCGCAGCGTATCGTTCGCCTCCCTCAGCCCGGGCGCATACACGTTCGAGGTACGTGCCATCAACGCAGACGGCGTTTCAAGCGATATCCCGGCTGTCGTCTCTTTTGTCATCCACCCTCCAGTCTGGCAGCAGTGGTGGTTCATCATCAGCCTTGTTTTCGTTCTCCTGATCGCCTTCGCCGCAGTTGTGCGCTACGTGTCGACGCAACGTTTGCAGCGCACGGTCCAGAGATTGGAGAACGAGCGTGCCATCCATGACGAACGGGAGCGGACTCTGGAACGGATCGCGCGGGACCTCCACGACGATGTTGCTTCCACGCTCGGCAGTGTCGTGATCTACTCCGAATCGTTAAAGCAGCAAATGCGGCAGCGCAACGAACCTTCCGAGTTCGCCGAACGTATCGGTGCATTGTCGCTGGAAGCGCAGGAGGCTATCGGGGACATTGTCTGGTCTACGTCGCCGCTGCACAACAGCCTCCGGGATGTGCTCACCCGTCTCAGGGACGTCGCTTCGGAAATGTGTACCGCGAGCGGCATTGCGTATGACGTTTCGATCCAGCCCGATCTCCCGGACACGACGCTTTCCGACGAGGTCCGCAAGAGCCTGCTGCTCATTTTCAAAGAAGCGATGAACAACATTGTGAAGCATGCCCAGGCCAGGTCCGTTCGAATATCTGCGACGGTATCATCGGGAGAACTCATTCTGTCGATTGCAGACGATGGAAAGGGATTCCCTGTTTCCGAAGCCGACGGGTCCGCCCGGGGGCACGGCCTGCGCAATATGGCGAGGCGGGCCGAAGAGATCGGTTCCCGGTTTTCACTCGATTCGGTACCCGGGAAGGGAACAACGATCGTGGTGCGTCAGAAGATGACATGAGCGTGTCATTGCCTTGTCGACGGAGCTTTCGTACACTGCGAGCACAATGCCCATTCGCATCGCTATCATAGAAGATCACGATGATTTCCGTGAGGGACTCTACCATCTCTTCCGGACCACGGAAGGATTCGAGTGCACCGGCAGATTCGCTTCGGTCGAAGAAGCGCTGCGAAAAATCTCAGATCCCGACGTGGTGTTACTGGATATCGGGCTCCCCGGAAAGACAGGCATCGAAGCGATTCCCGATATTAAAAGCCGTTCCCCCCGCTCAAGGATCGTGATGATGACTGTCTACGACGACGACAAGCATATCTTCGATGCGATACAGGCCGGGGCAGACGGCTACCTGCTCAAGAAAACCCCGCCGGCGAAGCTTCTGCACGCCATCGAAGACGCCGCCGCGGGGGGAATGCCGATGACGCCCTTTGTGGCGCGGCAGGCGATTGAACAATTCAGGCGTTTTGCCCCCTCCGAAAAACCCGATCTTCTGCTCACGCCGCGCGAAACCGAAATCCTCCAGCTCCTCGTGCAGGGTCTCAATTATAGGATGATTGCCCAAAGCCTCTTCCTCTCGCTCGACACCGTCCGAAACCACTTCCGCCATATCTACGCGAAACTGCAGGTCCATTCCAAGGCCGAAGCAGTCGCGAAAGCCATCAGACAGGGCCTGCCGGAGCGCTGAGCTCCAATATGACACGTGTGTGTCATTGATCCACCCTCCCTCCTCCTGTACCTTCAATCACCAATCGTTCCTGTTCTTTCAGCATCGTGCGAGGATTCCATGCGTCGTCCGGTCCGCGCCAGATTCGCCGCCGTCAGCGCCACAGCCCTGCTGCTCACCCTCCTTCTCTCCCACCTCTCCCCGGCCCAGGTTCCTCGTACGTTATCCTACCAGGGCATCCTGTGCGACTCGGCGGGGGTTCCGAAGCCGAATGCGTCGTACGGAATGACCTTCAGGCTCTACTCTGTCGCTCAGGGCGGCTCGCCTCTCTGGAGTGAAACCCAGATCCTGGGTACAACCCGGGGGTTGTTCAATGCCGTTCTCGGAGACATTTCGCCGTTTCCTGATTCGCTGAGATTCGACAGGCGATACTGGCTCGGACTTCAGATCGCTCCCGATCCGGAGCTTACGCCGCGCATACAAATGACGGCTACAGGCTACAGCATCAACTCCCGTACAGCCGACACGGCGCAGTATGCCCGCACCTCGCCGGGAGCTTCGATTGCCGATAGTGCCCGCATCGCCGGAACGGTCCCGAACAGCTCCATCGCCGGCGGCAAGATCGCCTCGGGGCAGGTGGTGAAGAGTGTCAACAACATCCACGATGCAGTCACCCTCCGCGCACAGGGTGGTGCGACTATTACGACGAACGGTGACACGATAACAATCAACTCCGGAGGGGGTGGGGGTGGAACCGGAATTCAGGGTATCCAGAACACCGATAACACGTTGGTGATATCAAATCCCACCGGTCCCACCGCAACGGTGAATACCCGGGTCCCCCTCACGCTGGCGGGCAATTGGAACAATGAACAGGGCGCCCTGGAGCTCCTCGGTGATAAGCCGACGATTCGTCTCAGCGGGGGGGCAATCTCCGGAAATGAGTCGTGGATCATGCACGTGGGTAGCGACGGTCCCGGAAACCTGGGCTTCTACCGGAGGTCGGGTTCTGCGGCATGGTCGAATATCATGTCATTGACGACAACCGGGCATGTCGGTATCGGGACCGCGAACCCGAGAACAAGTCTTGAATTGAACGGAAAGCTCCTGATTACCTCCGACGACGGACTGGAAATGGTCGGTCTCCAGCCGTATCTCACCTTGACAGATGCAAACTCCGGATATCGTCAATCGCAAATCGTGGGAGGTAATGGGGAGTTCTACTTCTTGCCTGCTGCCGGCGGTATCGCAATGGTTATCAAATCAGGCTCGGGAAACGTCGGAGTCGGCACCACTTCTCCGACGGCAAGACTGGACGCAGTGTCCATCACCGGAGTCGGCGTGTCGGGCTCCAGCACTGTTCAGGACGGGGTGGCGGGATTCTCGAGCGCCGCAAGCCATAGTGGCGTGTGGGGGCATAATGACGTTGCGGGGGGCGTCGGGGTAGCCGGAAGCAGCACAGCCGGGACAGGTATCTCCGGAACAAGCACCAACAGCACCGGTATCTATGGAGGCAGCACGAATGGCAATGGCATCTACGGAGCATCGGGCAGTGGCGGAGCTTCGGGTGTGTACGGCATAAACAATGCGACGCACACTTTCGGCGCCATCGGACTGCAGGAAAAGCTCTTCGGATATTCAGCAAATATCGGTGTCGGCATCATGGGGGATGCCGGTGATCCGGGTCCCGGGTTTGTAAATGAGAACTATGGAGTCCATGGGATTACACATAACCCGAATCAATTTGCCGGGTACTTTGATGGCCGGCTGAGGATTACCACCGATCTCGAGGTCATGGGTTCAAAGAACTTCAAGATCGATGATCCCCTTGATCCCAGCAACAGGTATCTCTTCCACTCGTGCGTGGAGAGTGACGTCCGCATGACTGTGTATCATGGCACCATAACCACGGACGCGACAGGGGATGCGAGGGTGGAACTCCCTCAATGGTTCGAAGCGTTGAACACGGATTTTCATTATCAACTCACCGTTATCGGACAGTTTGCGCAGGCAATCGTGTCACGCGAGATCAGCAGCAACCGGTTCTCTGTCAAGTCGGACAAACCCGGCGTAAAAGTATCCTGGCAAGTCACCGGCGTGCGTAACGACGCCTACGCCAAAGCGCATCCTTTGCAGGTTGAAGTTGACAAGCCGTCCAGGGAGAAGGGAACTTACACGCATCCCGAATTGTATGGATTGCCGCCAAGATCGATTGGGTTCAGGCCGGGAGGTCAGGAGGATGCGCCCCGGAAGGAGAATAAATGAAACCGGCCGGCTACGGAGGATGTGTGAGAACATTTACTGCAACACTTATGAGCCTGTTTGCCCTGGCACCGGCATCCGGGATTTCCCAGAATACTACGGTGCTCTGGGGTACGTTCGACCAGGGATTTGGCATTCCCGCTTCGTCCAGAACGATGGTAAAGTCTGCTGCCGGTCAGCCATTCATCGGCTTCTCTCAATCGACGGGCACGTGGCATGAAGCTGGATTTCTGGTCGATACTCTCCTGCGTGGTTTCCGCGCCCCTTCAGGTCCTCTGGCGAATTTCAGACGTACATACGGCGGGAGCGCAGCTGACAGGGGCTACTCGCTCGTGCAGACGCCGGATAAGGGGTTCATTATTGCCGGCGCGTCACGCAGCTTTCAACCGGTCGACGAAGCATATCTTGTGAAGACATCCGACAATGGCGCAGTCCAGTGGCAGCGAACATTTCACGTCGGCGACCGGCAGGCGGAATGCAGGAGTGTTACGCGCACAAGCGATGGGGGGTATGCGGTTGCCGGTGTATTAATGGGTAACGGTACGATATTCACGGCGCCCTTCCTCGCGAAGGTAAATGCCGTCGGAGATACAACATGGACGCACATGTATGGTGGGTCTGCCTCTTCGAGCCAGTCTGAAGTCGCGAACGGAATTCAGCAGACCGGCGACGGAGGATACATCCTTGCCGGATCGATCGGTCAGAAGCTCGCCATCATCCGGACAAATACCGCTGGCGATACTCTCTGGACGAAACAGTTGAGTCTGGTGCCATCCCTCGCCGGCTCTGCTGCGACCTCCGTCCAGTTGACGTCTGATGGCGGATACATCGTAGTGGGGTGGGCACAGGCCCCCTTCATCATCAATATCCAGCTCATCAAACTGAACTCGGGCGGTGGGATCCAGTGGACAAGCAGTTTCGGTGGAATGAACGAGTTCAGTTTTTCCGGCTCCGTGCAGCAAACCATCGACGGCGGATATATTATTTCGGGAAATTACGCACAGCAAGGGGGCGGCTCTCAGGCATATCTGATCAAGACGAACGGCGCAGGCATCCTCTCCTGGTCACGAAAATACTT
>JBGPYM010000375.1:0-2281 GCA_041493205.1 Bacteroidota bacterium | reverse complement strand
GGAAGGGAAAGGTGGAGCTGGCGGACGGCGGCACATTGTTCCTCGATGAGATCGGCAACATCGACATGAAGACGCAGATGGACCTTTTGCGCGTGATCGAGACGAAACAGTTCACGCGCGTTGGAGGCACGGAGATCGTGCGCTCGGATTTCCGCGTCATCTGCGCCACCAACCGCGATCTGGAAAAGGCGGTCAAGGACTGCCAGTTCCGCGAAGACTTGTATTACCGCCTGAACGTGTTCACGGTGGCGCTTCCCCCGCTGCGCGGGCGGCCGGGCGATATCGCGCGGCTTGCGCATCATTTTGTTGAGAAGTACGCAGCGCAGATGAACAAAAATGTCCATGGGTTCTCTCCCGATGCCATGCTCGCCCTCAAGGGCTCCCAGTGGCCCGGGAACGTCCGCGAGCTTGAAAACGCGATTGAACGGGCGATGGTGGTGACACAGGGAGAGGTCATTGAACGGGAGCATCTCCCGCTCAATGCTGCCATGGGGCCTGCCAACGAGGGAAAACGGCTCGAGGACATCGAGCAACGGCACATCGAACAGGTACTCAGGGAAAACGGGTGGAATGTCAGCCGAAGTGCCGCAGTACTTGACATCGACCGCGTCACGCTGTACCATAAGATTGAAAAGTTCGGTCTGAAGCGTGTCCAATGAACGCGATCCATATCCTCCCCCTGGGAGGCGCGAGCATGGATCTGATCGAATCGATCCGCCCGCCCCTCGCGTCGGCGTTCGGTGCCGCTGTGGAAACACGGATGGCCGACGTCGACCTGGAACAATTTTATGACGGGTTGCGGACGCAATACAATTCCACGCGGATTCTCCTTCGCATCAAAGAGCTCTGCCGGGCCTCCGGCACGGAATCCGGAGCAAAGACGCTCGCCGTGGTCCCCTACGACCTGTTCATCCCCATCCTCACCTATGTCTTCGGCGAGGCGGAGGTCGGAGGAAACGCCGCTGTCGTCTCCTATTACAGGCTTGCGCCCGAACGGTACGGCCTTCCGCCGGACCGCGCACTCCTGGAGAAGCGCTTCCTCAAGGAAGCCGTCCACGAACTGGGACATGCCCATGCACTCATCCACTGCCTATCGCAGGAGTGCGTGATGCACTCCTCGTCATACGTCGAGGAAATCGATCTGAAAGGCGTACGGTTCTGTCCAGAGTGCGCGGAGACGGCGCGTCTCCAGCAATTCCGCCCGTAGCCCTTGCTCCCTACCATAAGACAAGATCAATGAAGCAGCTCACGCCGCGGACTGCGGTGTACCTGGCTCTTGATGTCCTGCTCCTCGCTGTCTGCATCTGGCATATCCCCTACCTGCTGCACCGTGCCCGACTGCCGTTTGAAGCTGATCAGATTCTGGGCCGCGTCGAGGTGGTGCTGGTCCTGGAAGTCCAGGCGGCCGGTGCGCTGCAACCCGGTGACAGGATCCTGCGGTGGGGACACGATTCAATTAGTTCCGACCATCAGCTTGAATTCCTGGCCGACTTCCATGCCATCGGCGACACCGTCCGCATGACGCTGAAGGGAATCGCGGGCGATCGCGTCACGACCATTACGCTCGTTCCGTTCTACGGCATAGGCTACGTCCTCATCATTTTGCTCGTCGGCGTCGTCACCTGGAGCGTGGGCGTGTTCATTCTCCTGGCACGCCCCGGTGAACGCGCCGCGGGCGCACTCCAGTGGTCCCTCGTGTGCATGGGGATCAGCGTTCTTCTCGCCTGGGGGGCGACCCCTCCCGGGGATTCGTTCCCCTTCGTCAGCCGTGCACTGTTCTTTGTCGTCTATACGGGGGTCGGATCCATCTTCCTCTTCTTCACGACGCTCTTCCCCCGGCCGCGGTATGGTTCCGTGCCCCGGAAAGCCGCCCTGATCTTTCTTCCGGCGGCCATCGTGCTCGTCATGCTCCTGACCACCCACCTGCGTGCGCTGGCCGCACACTCGGCAACCGAATACGGGTTGTTTCACGATTGGTATGACGGGTTCCAGGTGATGAAGCTGGCGTTCGTTGCGGCGGGACTGTATAACGTCGTTCATTCGTACCGCGCTGCGGAATCCACGGTCGAACGCAAGCGGATGCAATGGATGCTCTGGGGGCTTGCGATCGGCCCGGCCCCGTTCCTGCTCCTTGTGACCGTCCCCGAATTGTTTTTTCCCTCCGGACTTGTTCCCGAGGAGGCGACACTGATCTTTCTCATCATTATTCCTCTTGCTTTTGCGATCTCCTTCGTCAAGTACCGCCTCCTCGACATCGAGGTCGTCATCAAACGTACGACCG
>JBGPYM010000260.1:0-4227 GCA_041493205.1 Bacteroidota bacterium | reverse complement strand
GTCCGGGAAACTCTGGTACGGACAGGCCGACATGGAAAGCGGGAAGCGGTTGGGAACGACATTCGGCTCGCTCGAAGCATTCTTCCCTGCCGTTCTTTCTCTTTCCGGTGACAGAATACGGGCAGCGCGGCTGGAGGAATCGTGCCTGGCGATGTGGAACCTTCACGGTATAGAGCCGGAAGAAATCAATTATCTGACGATGACGCCCACGGCCAGGCAATACGTGCTTCGTCCCGAGATTATCGAGTCGGCGTGGTACCTGTATCATTTCACGGGCGACCAGCGATATCGCCGGATGGGAGAAACGTTCGCCCGGGGACTCATGCGCTACTGCAGGGTGAAGGCGGGCTATGCGCAGTTGCGCGATGTGACCACAAAGGAGCGGTCGGATGGAATGCAGAGCTTCTTTTTCGCTGAAACGCTGAAATACCTCTATCTTCTCTTTGCGCGCCCGGGTCCGGTCGGACTCGACACCGCTGTGTTTACCACTGAGGCGCATCCCCTGCGAAACACCTGGGCCCGATGATGCGGGTCTGATTTCCCCCCTCCTCGCGACGGTGGGCCCCGGCCAGGGCCCTCCCGGCTGCATTTTGATCCATTTTTTATACGTTCCCCTCCCTTCCTTATACTCCTTCGATTGCCTCCCTGCAGGAGCCTGTGTACGTTGTGTGCCTGAAACGGTCGTTCGAGGATCGGCATGGATGGTGGCCTCATGGCACTCTCGTTAGGGCTCATTTATTTCTGCTATTTGTGGAGATTCAGGCGGCGATGCTCAAACGCAACGCAGACGGGGAATGAACCTCCCGGAAGTTCAGCCATGCCCGGATCGATTGCAGATCAGATGCCGAGCCATCGACTCACGCGAATTGCGAGATCGCTGGGACACCCCGAAACGATCGAGGGTATTCGTTCACACACAGACCGGGTGAAGTGATGCTGTTTACACAGATGCGTTACGCCTTGGTGAGCCTCTTCCTGTTCACCATTATCACAGGCATACTCTACCCGCTCGCCGTCACCGGGATCGGACAGCTTATTTTTCCCCGGCAGGCGAACGGTAGTCTTCTCACCAGGGGAGGGAAGACCATCGGGTCCGGGCTGATTGGCCAGTCTTTCAGCGGGCCGGGCTATTTCTGGGGCCGGCTTTCGGCCACAAGTCCGTTTCCCAACAATGCAGGTCTCTCGTCGGCATCCAACCTCGGCCCGAACAACCCGGCGCTCCTCGACGCGGTCCGGAAGCGGATAACGGATCTCAAATCCGCCGATCCGGGGAACGACCGCCCGGTTCCCGTCGACCTGGTGACAGCATCGGGGAGCGGACTCGATCCGCACATCAGCGTTGCCTCGGCGATGTATCAGGTTCCCCGAATTGCGCGGGTCCGCGGACTCACCGTCGAAAAGGTCCGCCTGCTGGTGAACCAATGGACCGAAGGAAGGCAATTCGGCATGCTCGGGGAAAGCCGCGTCAACGTCCTCCAGCTCAATCTCGCGCTCGCTACGCAATAGCAAGCCAACGGAGCCACCCTATGGACATTCTCTATATCGGCATCGCGTTCGCATTTTTTGTCCTGACCTGGGGCCTTGTCATCCTGTGCGATCGACTGAGGGATCACACGCCGGAGAAAAACCCATGAACTGGATCTACGTCGTCGCCGCAGTCATCGCGGCAGCTCTGCTGGTCTATCTCTTCATCGCGCTTTTGAAGCCGGAGATGTTTGAATGACCTCGAACATGATTCTGCAGATCGGTCTGTCGCTTGCCATACTCCTCCTTCTGGTTCGCCCGCTCGGCGCGTACATGGCGCGGGTGTTCCAGGGGTCAAAAACATTTCTCGATCCGGTCGCAAAGCCGGTCGAGCGCTTCATCTACAGGATCGCCGGCATCGACCACGCCTCGGAAATGGATTGGAAGACGAACGCCCTGGCGATGCTGCTCTTCAACTTGTTCGGATTCCTGGTCGTGTACGCACTTCAGCGTCTCCAGCATCTGCTGCCGCTCAATCCGCAGGGGTTCGGGAACGTTGCTCCGGATTCATCCTTCAATACCGCGGTGAGCTTCGCCTCGAATACGAACTGGCAGGGGTACGGGGGCGAGGTCACCATGAGCTACCTGACCCAGATGTCCGCGTTGACGGTGCAGAATTTTGTATCGGCTGGGTCAGGTATTGCCACCTTGATTCTGATTATCCGGGGCATTGCCCGGCATTCGGCGACGACCCTCGGCAATTTCTGGGTCGACCTCACACGGAGCATTCTATATGTGCTCCTGCCCCTCTCTCTGATTCTCTCAGTCGTTCTCATATCCCAGGGTGTGGTGCAGAACTTTTCTCCCTCCGTGACGGCGACGCTCGTTGAGCCGGCCACCGATGCGAATGGCGCCCGTGTCACCGAAGTGCTGCTGCCGATGGGTCCTGCTGCCTCTCAGATCGCAATCAAGCAGCTCGGAACGAACGGGGGCGGATTCTTCAACATCAATTCGGCCCATCCGTTCGAGAACCCCACCCCGTTCTCCAATCTGCTGGAGTGCCTCTCCATTCTTCTCATTGCCGCCGCCCTCTGTTACACGTACGGCGCCATGGTGGGAGATACGCGCCAGGGGTGGGCCCTCCTCGCTGCCATGCTGATCATTTTTGTAGCGTTTCTCGCCGTGACAGTCTGGTCCGAACAGAGCGGCAACCCCGCGCTCACAACGCTGGGCGTCGATCAGGCTGCCAGTGATCTCCAGCCCGGCGGAAACATGGAAGGGAAAGAGGTGCGGTTCGGCATCGGAAATTCTGCTCTCTGGGCGGTCGAAACAACGGCGGCGTCGAACGGCTCGGTCAATTCGATGCACGATTCATACATGCCGCTCGGCGGCCTGGTAACTCTGGTGATGATGCATCTTGGCGAAGTCGTGTTCGGCGGCGTGGGGTCGGGTCTGTATGGTATGATCGTCTTTGTGATTGTTGCCGTCTTTGTGGCGGGATTGCTGGTCGGGAGGACGCCGGAATACCTCGGCCACAAGATTGAACCGTATGAAATGAAGCTTGCTTCTCTGTTGGTCCTGATCATGCCCCTCGCGGTTCTCGGGTTTACCGCCCTTGCGGTAGTGACAAAGGATGGCACCTCATCGGTTGCCAACCCCGGGCCGCACGGATTCAGTGAGATCCTCTACACGTTTACATCGCAGGGGAACAACAATGGCAGCGCGTTCGGGGGCCTGAACTCAAACACGCCCTTCTATAACCTCACCGGAGGAATCGCCATGCTTATCGGCCGCTACTGGCTGGCGGTGCCGACGCTTGCGCTCGCGGCGTCTCTCGGTCGGAAAAAATTGATCCCCGCAAGCGAAGGGACATTGCCGACCCATACGCCGCTGTTCATCTTCTGGTTGATTGCGGTCATTCTCATCGTCGGCGCGCTGAATTTCATCCCGGCACTTGCGCTCGGCCCCATAGTCGAACACCTCATGATGGTGCATTGAAATGACATCCACGACGATCCGGCGCGCTCTGACCGATTCCATCCTCAGGCTGAACCCTCGCTGGATGCTCCGCAATCCGGTGATGTTTGTTGTCGAAATCGGCAGTGTACTCACGACCGTGTTGTGGCTTCAGGCCCTCTCCGGCGCAGGCGAAGCGCCGGCCTGGTTCATCGGCAGCATTGCAGGGTGGCTCTGGTTGACAGTGATGTTCGCCAACTTATCCGAAGCCCTTGCGGAAGGACGCGGCAAAGCGCAGGCGGAAGCTCTCCGAAAGGCGCGCAGGGACACGACTGCAAAACGGCTCCGCGAGCCCCGCCACGGTGCACCGGCGGAAGTCATCTCCTCTTCCGCGTTACGGCAGGGGGACATCTACCTTGTGGAAGCGGGCGATACGCTCCCGGCCGATGGAGAGGTCGTGGAAGGGGTCGCGTCGGTGGACGAGAGTGCCATCACCGGCGAGAGCGCTCCCGTGATCCGTGAATCGGGCGGGGACCGCAGCGCGGTGACGGGTGGGACGCGCGTCCTCTCTGACTGGCTGGTCATCCGCGTGACCTCGGAGCCCGGCGGGGGGTTTCTTGACCGCATGATCAAGCTCATCGAGGGAGCCAAGCGCCAGAAGACTCCCAACGAAATCGCCCTGAACATCCTCCTGGCGGCCTTCACCATAATCTTCCTGGCCGTCTGCGTCACGCTGCTTCCTTTCTCGCTCTACAGCGTTTCACTCGCCGGACAGGGGACGCCTGTCACCGTCACCGTGCTCGTCGC
>JBGPYM010000083.1:0-11887 GCA_041493205.1 Bacteroidota bacterium | reverse complement strand
TTGCATCCGTAGGAGGGCATATGAGGGAACTCCGACTGAGCGCATGGTGCCTCCTGTTCGTCCTTATCGCAGGAAGCGGCCTTGCCGTGGCCCAAAACCCCGATCCGGGCGCACCGGCGAAATACGGGTTCGGGTTCCGGAATTTTGTCGACAGTATGTTCACATGGGACATTTACTGTCATTCGTTCTTCGGCGTGCCGGTGAATGAGAGCGGGACATGGGCGAGTGCCACATTCGATAAGGCATTCTATGAGATGGCCTTTAAGACGAAGCTCCCCGATCCTGCCGGAAATCATACCGGTGCAGGGAACTGCTTCGGGATTTCGCTGATGAGCCTGATGATGAACAGATTCGGCGGATACTACGGATATTGCGCGCCCACCAGCGGGTACAAGGGTGACACAACGGGAGCTGCGACGGGCCCGTACGATCTGGGGCTCAGAAGGGCGGTCAACATCATGCACGGGCGGCAGCTCTCAATGGGCGCACTGGAGACATATCTTGATCAGGCGCAGAGCGGCCATTCACAGAACTGCAGCAACGGTTACCAGCTGGCGAAGCAGACGGTGGGGAAGGAAGGGCCGTGCCTGGTGAGCATCACGAACGCGCAGAACCCCGCCGACGGGAGCGGCGGACATACGCTGATCTGCTATGGTGCCACCGATGACGGCGCCGGTCATGGAAAGATCTGGGTCGTCGACCCGAACCGCCTCTGGGCAGTCAACGGGCAGGCGGACCGGGCATGGTATCAAGGGGACAGCAATTACATCAACTGCAACCTCGGGACGGGTCACTGGAATTTCAGGATGGCCGGCGACACGACCGATTGGCCGTCGGGAAGCGGGAACATCATTATTATTCCGCTCTCCCTGGCCGGGCCTCCGGGGCGCGTACCATCGTCCATGGGGCTCGCCATCGGCGAGCTCCTGAACAAATTACTTCTCACGGACATGATCCGCCCCTGACTTCTTGATCTCGTCGAAATCGAAAGACCGTTCGGGGCTGTTTCCGCTCCTTTTTTCATTCCTCTGCCTGCAAGCGTGCTTCCCCTCTGAAGGCCCGTCTCAAGTTCAGTGGTTCAAGTATCCAAACAACCCGGTCCTTGTGAGCAGTGGGTACTGGGAGGCTACCTGGATAGGGGCTCCTGCTGTTCTTCGGCGGGACTCACTCTATATCCTGTGGTATGGCGAATCTCCGGATGGCGTTACTCCCCGCACAGGACGGGCAACTTCAAAGGACGGAATTATCTGGGAGAAGGACTCTCTCAATCCTGTCCTGAATGTTGGCCCTCCCACGTCATGGGACGGAGGTGCTGCATACATCCCATTCGTGATGTTTGATGGGATACGTTACATCATGTGGTATGCCGGAGAATCGGATAATTCCAGGCAAGAATTTGGCCGCGCAACTTCAATTGACGGACGTTCCTGGCTCAAAGACACTTTCAATCCAGTTCTGCTATGTGGGGCACCCGGGGCATGGGATGATTCCTTCCTCGGTTCGACCAGCGTAATCTTTGACGGCTCAATGTACAGGGCCTGGTATACCGGCGGAAGAGGGGTTGATGGTTTCCCGGGCACGTCGGTTGCGATTGGGTACGCTACCTCACCCGACGGAGTTCACTGGGCAAAGTATGCCGGGAACCCGGTGCTGGTCAGCGGCCCGCCCGGTTCCTGGGATGCCCATGGCGTCGGCAGTGGCTGGGTGCTTTATGACTCAGGGCATTACCATATGTGGTACACCGGTAACGAACTCAACTTTTTTAGCGGCGGGCTGAGCGGCATCGGGTACGCAGTATCAAATGACGGAATGCACTGGAGGAAATACCCCGGCAATCCCGTCATCGTGAACGGGCTGCCAGGGTCATGGGAACCCCAGGTGACCGAACCCACCGTCATTCGCGAGGATTCCCTGTTCAAAATGTGGTACAATGGCTGGACGGACCAGATTGGCTATGCGACTTCTCCGCTCTCCCCCGCGAGAATTACCCTGAGCGATACATACCACGACTTCAAAACCGTTCCACCGGGATCCAGCAGCGATACTCTTCACTTCTCCATCGACAATTGGGGGTCTGCACCTCTGGTGATTTCATCGCTGTCACAGGTGCCTCCGGAATTCTCGCTCAAAGGCATTTCGGGACTGCCGGTGACGATCCCGCCTTTTGAGGACCTTCCCATCGAAGCCGTCTTTCATCCGACGCAACCGGGTCACATTACGCAAGACTCCATTCTCTTCGGGAGCAGTGACTCTCTCCGTCCCGTGACGCGCATCGTGCTCCGCGGCCGGGGGGCGTCGCCTGTAGCCGCTCCCCTGAACGATGTCGCGTATGGGATTGTCGTCACCAATGGCATTATGTCGATCGATACGCTCGATCTGTCGAAGGGAAATGCTCACCCACTGAATGAGCTCTCCCCCCGGCCCCCACCCGACGCCCAGGGGTTTGCCGTGCGGGGCTTCGACGGGAGAATGTATTGTTCGTATTCCATAGCCTCTGAGACCAGGTTCTATCGTATCAGCTCGCAGGGTGGGGATATTGAGTTCGCCGGAAGTGTTCTGCTCGGCGGCGTCAGAGGAATCTATTTCACGCCGGGCGATACGCTTATCCTCTCGGACTCAACCGGACGGTTGTTTGGGATGAAGTCACTTACTTTTCCTCCATTCCGGATCGATTCATCAGGGGTTCCGATTTACAGTTTCGCCAGGAGTCCGACGACCGGTCAGCTCTGGGGCGTGTCACAGTTTGGAATCTATAAAATCAATTCGCCGGCATGGAACAAAACCCTGGTCGCGACTTTCACCGGTGTTTTCCATCCTTCGATCGCGATGGGGAAGTACGGGACTCTTTACGGACTGTTCGACGGAAGTCTGTTTGAGATCGACAGGTTCACGGGGGCTCTGATTTCTATTGGATCTACGGGCAATCAGGATTTCCGGGCCCTGGTGATACAGTCGAGCATCGTGGGTTCTGTCGGCGAAGAGGAGCCGCAAGTTCCACGCACATTCGCGCTTCGCCAGAATTATCCGAATCCGTTCAATCCATCTACCACAATCGAGTTCGATCTCCCCTCAAAGAGCCATGTCGAGCTGAACGTGTATGATGTTCTTGGGAGGCTCGTGGCAACGCTTGCAGATGAGGATCTGCCGGCAGGGAGGTTTTCAAGACTATTCAACGCTGCAGGTCTGGCGAGCGGCGTGTACTTCGTTCGGATCCGGGCGGGCTCGTTTATTTCAACGAGAAACCTGCTCCTGTTGCGCTAATGACGAACGATCCGAATCGGCCGGCAATCAACCTTGACATTACTGGGAGAAACGGGTACACTTGTTGGTTGCCGCATGAGTCCGAGCCCTGTCCGTCGCACTTGCACTCCGGGCAATGAATGCAGGCCTAAGGTGATTCGCAGAGGGGTTCGACAGTGAGGTAGCGTTTAGTGCGTTCTTTGACCAGTTTTCCATCAGTTCCTGCTTTTCCTCCTTCTCCACTTACCTCCAAGAACTACACTCATCTCTCGAGAACCCGACGAGTCCGCCTGCTCGCCCTTGCTCTGGGAATCGTGGTCATTGCGACAACCGTTTTCCTCCCCTGTACAAACGCTCAAACTCAATGGGCCAAACACCCGCGCAATCCTGTCCTCAGGAGGGGTGCTCAGGCAACATGGGACTCATGTTGGATGTCTGGCACTACCGTCATATACACGGACTCGCAGTTCTTCATGTGGTTCGCCGGCTCACCTACCTGTGACAACCCGAGAATCGGGCGGGCAAATTCGCAGGACGGGATTGCGTGGCTCGAGGATCCGCTCAATCCGATTCTGATTCCTGGGCTTCCACCGTCCTGGGATGAACTCTCGGCATTCTTGCCCAGGGTGATCAAAGATGGCAATAGTTACACAATGTGGTATAGCGGCGACTCGAGACCGGATTATGGACGGATTGGCCGCGCGACATCTCTCGATGGGCGCGCGTGGCAAAAGGACACTCTCAACCCCGTGATGAATGAGGGAGGATCGGGGGCATGGGATCAGCCCTTCGTAGGTCCCGATTGCGTCCTCTTCGATGGAACAGTGTACAAAATGTGGTATGATGGGGGGACATTAAGCGTTCCCGGCCAACCGATTTCAATCGGATACGCAACTTCTCCAGACGGTGTCCATTGGACACGAAATGCAGAGAACCCGGTCCTGACACCCGGGCCACCCGGCGCCTGGGATGAAGACGGCATTGGATCGTGCACGGTGATTTATGCTTCCGGCTATTACCATCTGTGGTACACAGGTGACTACAGCCGATGGTACTCGGGAGGTTTGTCGGGTATCGGGTACGCGGTTTCACCCGACGGGGTCCACTGGAAGAAGTTCCCGGGAAACCCGGTTCTCCGCAATGGTTTATCTAACGCGTGGGATCAGACTGGAATATATAATCCAGTCGTCATTCTCGCTGGCTCTCTATTCACAATGTGGTACAGCGGCTATGATGGGGTCGGCAGCGCGTCTTCCACGCTCTCACCTCCCACACTGACACTGACCAACTCGTCGAAGGATTTCCTCAATGTCTCATCGGGCGATATCAGTGACACATTCCACGTAGCAATCAGCAATTGGGGCGTAACGCCCCTTGTTCTTTCAACACTGTCTCACCAGCATGCGGAATTCGTGCTCTCTGGTTTCCCCTCATTCCCTATAACAATTCCTCCATTCGAAGAAATTCAGATCGACGTTGTCTTCCATCCCTCCCAGCCAGGGCAGGCGATTCATGACACACTGTCAATTGCCTCCAATGACGCGCTCCACCCGGTAACAAGCATCGCACTCCGAGGAAGGGGATCGGCTCCCGTTGCGCCGCCCATGGACGACGTCGCCTATGCGATTGCAGTTTCTGGCACCGGAGTTCAGGTTGACACACTGGATCTGACGCACGCAACGGGGAGGCCACTGAGTACACTCTCCCCCAGGCCGCCTCCGGATGTCCAGAGTCTCGCCGTGCGGAGGTTCGATGGGATGATGTACGGTTTGTATTCCACACCGACAGAGACGAGGATCTACCGGATCAGCTCGCGGGGCGGAGATATTGAATTTGCGGGAACCATCCCGCTTGGCGACGTGAGGGGGATCTACTTTACAGCGGGCGACACCCTCGTCCTCTCGGACTCGACCGGCCGGCTGTTCGGAATGAAATCCTTGACGTCTCCTCCGTTCCGGATCGATTCTTCCGGGATGCCGATTTACAGTTTTGCGAAAAGCCCGACGACAGGCCAGCTCTGGGGAGTGTCACAAAATGAAACGTATAAATTTGATCGTTCAAATTGGGGTATGACGCCCGTTGGAACCCTCCCTGGGCTCACTCGCCCCTCAATTGCCTTTGGGAAGTACGGAACTCTCTACGGCCTGTTCGAGGGAAATTTGTTTGAGATTGACCGGCTGACGGGAGTCCCGAGACTGATCGGAGCAACCGGAGATCCAAATCTCCGCGCATTGGTCATTCAGTCGAGCGTCGTGGGTGCAGTCGAAGAGCTGGACCCCGGCATTCCTCTGAGATTCGCCCTGAGGCAGAACTTTCCGAATCCGTTCAACCCTTCTACGACAATTGAATTCGATCTCCCTTTGAAGAGCTATATTCAGCTGAAGGTCTATGACGTCCTCGGAAGATTTGTTGCGACGCTTGCAGATGAAGAACTGCCGGCCGGAAAATACTCCAGAGTGTTCAGTGCAACAGGGCTCGCGAGCGGCGTGTATTTTGTGCACCTCCAGGGCAGTTCATTCAACGCGACGCGAAGCTTGATTCTCCTCCGTTAAGGGGGGTTCCTGTGGCTGGCCGATCGGGCCTTGATTCTTCCCCTAATAAAAAGTAGACTGGCGCTTCAGTACGATGAAGAGGAAATAACCTGTGCGTTCTCTGACAAGACAATTGCTTCTACCCCTGAGCGGATGCCTCGTTTGTGCCCACGTGGCGCACACGCAGATCGCACAGGGCCCCGCTACCGGGTCCGTCCCCTCGGGCGTTCATGTTGTCATGAGCGCCATGCCCTCCGCGCATCTCCTGGCAATTGCACCTGAGGGCGAAAACGAGAACGAAGAAAATCGGATCGATCCCCCGACTGAACACCTGAGCACTCTGCCCCCTGCGCTCGCGCCTGAAGGGGCCAATACTCAGTTCGACAGTTCCGGAATTTATCTCGGCACACGAATTCCCCCCATCTTTTCCGTTGACCGTGCGGGGCCGTCCTACCGCGATCTCGATCCGCCTGATCCCCAGATCGCAGCCGGCCCACGTCATCTCATGATCTGCGTGAACGCGGTCATCCGCATCTGCGACAAACAGGGGACGACCCTCAAGGATATCCGTGCAGACGACTGGCATGCGCATGTCCTGGCGAACCCCCACTCGTTTGATCCGATCGTTCAATACGATCACTTCGCGGGGCGATGGCTGATGCTCTGGGTGCATGCCGGTTCGGACACACTCACGTCGTTCTTTCTTCTTTCTGTATCCGACACGGACGACCCGCTCGGTGGGTGGTCGATCTGGGCGCTCCCCGGGGATGTGAATGGCAGCACGCCCACCCACGACTACCCCGATCATGAAGGTATGGGGTTCGACAGCACCACAATCGTCATCTCTTCCAATCAATATGATTACGCTAGTCAGAGTGTCTTCAGACAGGCCAAGCTGCGTGTGATTGCAAAATCGCAATTGTACGGTGCGCTCGCCGGGTCGGTGCAATGGACCGACTTCTGGTCCCTCCAGGACCCGTATACGTTGCGCGCGTTCAACATTCGGCCTGCGGTTCATTTCGGTCAGGCTCCGGCGTTCTACCTCGCGGAAATGCCGAATTCGGACACAGCAACCTACGCGGTGATCTATCGAATCACGGGGGCTCCGGCCTCTCCGATAATCTCCGCCCAGGCAATCCCGGTCACTACCTGGTTGAAGTCTCCGCGTGCGGAACAGCCACCCGATGGAGCGACATTTGACTCCGATATGTCATGGCTCCACAGTCCGATCGTTGCGATGGACTCCTCACTCTGGATCGCCCACACTATCGCCAGCGGGAATCTCCACCGGTACACAAGCATCCGGTATCTGCGGATCAATCAGTTTACCAACAGCGTGCTTGAGGACGTCGCCTTTGGAGCGGACGGGTACTGGTATTACTACCCCACGATCATGGCTGATGTGGACAAGAATATCGCCATGGCGTTTTCACGAAGCAGCCTGACGGAATACCCTGCCGCGTATATGACTTGGAGGCTCTCAAACGATCCGCCGGGATTACGTCCCAGCGTCCTCCTGCAACCCGGTCAACTGCCGCACGCGAGTCCCGGATCCCCCTTCGTGCGATGGGGTGATTACATGGGCGTCGCGCGCGATCCATCGGACGGGCACAACCTCTGGCTCCTGTCCGAATATGCGACGCCCCCTGAAAAGGCCTGGGGCACATGGATCGCGGGTACGCGGCTGATTCCGTATTCCGGCCCGAAGATTTTCGCTGGGGCGGATTCGCTCGATTTCGGCAATCTGGCAATCGGCCCGGGTGACACCGCTTCCGTCAGGATTGCGAATTTCGGCGCGTCCGCGTTGACGGTCACCGGTGCATCCTGCACTCTGTCGGCTTTTCACGTTACCACGCCCCCATCACTCCCCATTTCGCTCCAGACGTATGACTCTCTCGCTCTTCGCATAGCCTTCACTCCTTCGTCTCCGGGCGTTTTAAGGGATACGCTGGTCATTGCATCAAACGACCCGTCAGCGCCGGTCGTGAAAATCACGTTGAAAGCCCGTGTATTTGTTGCCAGGGCCGCCGGGCCGGATATTATCTACAGCGCTTCCGCCGGCACCGTCTCGGGCAACCTCTTCCGGCTCGATACACTCAGCCACGCGGCATCCCCCTTCGGGCCCCTCGGAGTTCCTGAGCTGCAATCGCTGACGATCCGGCTCCGCGACAATGCCATCTTCGGCATCGCCCCCGGAGCGACGGGCACGAGGCTCTACTGGGTCGACGCACTGTCGGGCGCCTGTTATGATATCGGGGCGCTCTCCCGTTCCAACGTTGCGGCAATCGCATGGGCTCCCTTCGACACATTGTACGCCGTAACGACCACAGGTCAGCTCTGCAGGGTGAATCCCGCAAATGGACATTTGGACACGATCGGTGTCGCCCGGCCCATCACATACGGCGCGCTCGCATTCGACCGGGCGACGAAGAAACTCTGGGCTTCGGCAAGCCAGCCGTTCGCCAACGACACGCTCTATACCATCAACACCGCGACTGGGGCCGCAACAGTCGTCGGGACGACGGGTTTCAGGATCCGGCCGTCCGCACTTACGGTAAGCCCGGCCGGCGGTTTGTTCGGATTGGTCGAAGACGTGCTCGTTTCCATGGACAAATTCACGGCAACCGGCAGAGCCATATCCGCATTCGGTGTCGACAACCTCCGGTCTATTGCAATCTTGTCGGGCCCTGACGCGGTTAAAGAGTACAGCAACGAGCTTCCTTCAGTCTTCTCCCTCGATCAGAATTTCCCCAATCCGTTCAATCCGGCAACCACCATACGCTATTCGGTGCCATCTGCCGGTATGGTGTCGTTGACGGTGATCGATGTTCTTGGACGCGTTGTCTCGGTCCCGGTCAATGAGTGGAAATCTCCCGGGGAGTACCAGGTGAGGTTCTCAGGCGGCGGTCTGGCAAGCGGAGTCTATTTTTATCGAATGAAATCAGGGTCGTTTGCAGCAACCAGAAAAATGCTGCTCGTCCGTTGAAGGGCTTGCACCAGACGCGCTAATTTGTTATCTAATTCCCCTTCATCGTTCCTTGTCATAGCCCCTGGAGGTACTCATGAGGATCGGGTCCACGCCGCATCATCCGCCGGTTCCATCCCTGTATGACGCCCCGACCCGTATTGCATCTGAATCCATGCTGCCCTTCCAGCCGGCTGCACGGCTCGACTCGATTGACCTCCTCCGGGGTTTCGTCATGGTCCTTATGGCTCTCGACCATGTGCGCGACTTCTTTTCAGATGTCCGCTTCAACCCCCTCGATCTCGCGCAGACAACAGTCCCGCTCGCGTTGACCCGCTGGGTCACTCATTTCTGTGCGCCCGTGTTCGTCTTCCTCGCAGGGACGGGCGCGTATCTCTCCCTTTCACGCGGCAAGACCAAAAAACAGCTCTCCTGGTTTCTTCTCACCCGCGGACTCTGGCTTGCCGTCCTGGAAGTTACGGTTGTCCGCTTTGGCTGGTTCTTCAACCTGCAGTACACTCTGTCGGTCTTTCAAGTGATCTGGGTGATCGGCGTATCCATGATGGTACTCTCCGCGCTCGTCTTCCTTTCATCCCGCCTTGTTGCACTCCTTGGGATCATCATGATCTGCACGCACAACCTCCTGGACGGCGTGTCCTCCTCGTCCTTCGGCGCGTTCGGGTGGGTCTGGCAGATTCTCCACGCAGGGGGGCCGATCGAATTCGCGCCCGGACATGTTCTGCTCGTCATCTACCCCCTCATTCCCTGGATCGGTGTGATGGCAGCCGGATTCGGGTTTGGCGAAATCATCACGATGGGGCCGGAGCGGAGGCGCCGCATTCTCCTTCGCCTGGGGATCGGACTTACTGCCGTGTTCGTCGTTCTACGCTGGTCGAATCTCTACGGCGATCCGCAACCGTGGTCTTCGCAGTCGCGCGCCGGACTCACGCTTATCTCGTTCCTCAACTGCGAGAAATATCCCCCGTCGCTTCTCTATCTGCTGATGACGCTCGGTCCGTCAATTGCCCTCCTGCCGGCCCTGGAGAAAGTCCGGGGGTGGCTGGCCGGGTGGTTCATCACGTTCGGGAGGGTTCCGCTCTTTTATTACGTTGTGCATATCCCGCTCGTCCACATGCTCGCTATCCTCTTTGCCGCTCTTTCAGTCGGCGGCGTACAATTTCTGCTCTCCGGCGGCCTCCCCGGATTCTGGCCGGAGGGATACGGGGTCTCTCTCCCCTGGGTGTATGTCGTGTGGGCGCTCACCATTCTGATCCTCTACCTTCCGTGCCGCTGGTTCGCGGATCTAAAACAGCGAAATAAAAATCCGCTTCTCAGCTATTTCTGATTCGCTGGTAGTGGCACGGGCGTCTCGCCCGTGGCTTTTTCTTGAAGTTTGATTCACCGGGGAGTCGCCGGTGCCATCGTGAAGCTCCCTTCCAGTGACTCCACCCCCCCCCCAACCGACAGATTTTCAACCAGTTTTCCACTCCATTTCGCAACTCCAACTGTGAGTTCGTATCTTGCCTTGCATAATCCAGCGAGGCGCTATGATACCTCCATTGCTGAAATCACCGGGAGTGTGCGCGCTGTTGCTCGCCCTCCTCAGCGGGTGCAGCCAAACAAAGGAACTGACGCTCTATCTTCAGGACGTCGAGGTGAAGGGGCCGGTCACCAGGCTCCCCGTGCACATCACCAGAGACCCTGCGCAGGGTCAGATCACGGTCACCCCGCACCTCTGGATGGCATCGAACCAGCCTTCAAACGGAAAACTCGACGGCCACTCGCCGGTTAACTCCGCGGGGGTCTTCCAGGTGGATACGATCCGGAGGACTGACAACGGCATCTATTTCCGGGACCCGGGGAATATCAATACGCGCGCGTTCACCGGCACGAACTTCAGCTGGATTTCCCCAACAGTGGGGGCAGGGATCGACGTCGATCTTGGGCTTTCGAAAAGTTGGGCTCTTTCACTCGGGGCGAATTACAGCAGTGCGGGTGGGAAGGGACTCTGGGGATACCGCGCCGGTCTCGGGCTCAGGCAGCACAAGGGGAATGCAGGGATCCGCCTGGAGGCGGGATGGCAGTGGCAGAGTCTTGCGTATGAGTCGGTTACGCTTGCCTCGGAGCGGGCACTCGGGGGCACCGTGGCGACGGTCGCGTATTACAGGGATGTGGGCGTCAGCACGACCGGCAGTGTCTACGCGGCGCTCACCATCAACGGGGCGAATCCGGAATGGAGCGTCAACCCCTTTGTACAGCTCGGCATCAGCTCGCAGTCACTGGAGGACTACCGGCCGACCGTCCAGCAGTTGGAACCCTGGATTCTTCCGCCGTTTTTTTTGATCCCCGGCAATCAGCTCTTCATCGTCCACGACCTCCGGCAGGAATTCAAATCGACCAAGATCCATGTCTCGCCGGGGATCTACATGCAACTCGATGAAGGCATACGCTTGCTTGCGGGAGCGCAACTCAGTTTTGAAACTGTGGTCACTGATTTTTCCAACCCGGTGCTGGTGATGCCGTTTCTGCAGGTGGAATGGACCCCATAACTACCACTACGGTGTTCGTGGAGCCGGCCGGCTGCACGGGGAGAGGCCCCCGTAGCTCTTTTCCGTTGAGCGTGACCTTCCTGACACCCTTCTGCACCCCGCCGGGATTCTCCACCCGGATGGTGTAGGTTGCGCCCCGCCAAATCCGCTTCACCTCATATCCCTTCCAATCCTTCGGGATGCACGGATCGATCGTCAACCCGTCGTATTCCGGTCTGATTCCCAGCATCCAGTGTGTCGCGGCAAAATACGCCCAGCCGCCGCTCCCTGTCAGCCAGGGATGCCGCGCACGCCCGTGCGCCGTGTGATCCTTCCCCATGATGAACTGGCAGTAGGAGTAGGGCTCCGCCTCCCGGATTTCAATCGCGTCGTTCTGATTATACGGGAGGAGTGAGTCATAGAATTCCATCGCCCTGTCGCCCCGCCCGAGCTTGCATTCGGCGACAATGGCCCACGGGTTCGGGTGGCTGAAGATCGCCCCGTTTTCCTTGATGCCCTTGTAGACTCGGGTGACGTACCCGATATCGTCATCCGGCTTCGAAAAGGTCGGCCACACCAGGTGGATTCCGTACTTCGAGAAGAGATGGTCGTAGACGGCGTCC
>JBGPYM010000138.1:0-8172 GCA_041493205.1 Bacteroidota bacterium | reverse complement strand
GTTCCGTTACGGGAACACCGCCGGGCGTGCTCCTCCTGCATGCCTGTTGACTCTCGCGGGGGTTATCTCTAATTTTCATGCGAGAATTCACCATCAGGAGCCAATCATGGAACTCTCTCGCCGGTCTTTTCTTCGCCACGCTGCCGCTCTCGGCGCAGGGGCAGCGACGACCAGGGCACTCGGCAATGCCGTTGCGCGCGCTGCGGCGCCGCCCCCCGGTGGTCCGCTTGCCATTGCGAGCGCCAACGGGCTCGCGGCGGTGACACGCGCCATGGAACTGATCCGGCAGGGGAAGAGCGCGCTTGACGGCGTCATCGCGGGTGTAAACATTGTCGAAGATGATCCGAACGACACGAGCGTCGGATACGGCGGGCTGCCGAATGAGGAGGGGGTGGTCGAACTCGATGCCGCGGTCATGCACGGGCCCAATCATATGGGGGGCGCGGTCGCATCGCTGAGAAACATCAAGAACCCGTCGAAGGTGGCACGGCTCGTCATGGAACGAACCGACCACGTCCTCCTTGTGGGCGAAGGCGCGCTCCGTTTTGCCCGCGCGCACGGCTTTAAGGAGGAGGACCTGCTGACAGACCAGTCGCGCGAGGCATGGCTGCATTGGAAAGAGATGAATTCGACGAAAGACGATTGGCTGCCTCCCCACACGGATCAGGACAAGGATATCGGGGCGCTCTTCGAGCCCTTCTTCCGGCATACGGGAACGATCCACTGCAGTGCGATCGACGGGAAGGGAGATATCTCGTGTGTGACCACAACGAGCGGTCTCGCATTCAAAATCCCCGGTCGCGTGGGAGATTCTCCGATTCTGGGCGCCGGGCTGTATGTTGACAACGAAGTGGGGTCTGCGGGCTCGACCGGACGCGGCGAGGCGAACCTGCTCAATTGCAGCAGCGTCATGATCGTTGAATTCATGCGGGGAGGTACATCGCCCGAAGAGGCCTGCCTGCGGGCCTGCAAGAGAATCGCCGACCATGTCAAAGTCCGCCGTCTTCAGGACGACAAGGGCCGCCCCGCGTTCGATGTGAAGTTCTATGCCCTGAACAAAAAAGGGGAGTACGGCGCCGCCGCACTCTTCGAGGGCGGAACTATTGCCGTCCACGACGGCACCAGCGCGCACACCGTCCCTGCTGCGTACCTGTACAAGAAGTAGAACAATCCGGAGCCGGATGGTCTCTTTGCTACTGCGTCTTACATTCATACTGCTTGTCGTACTCTCTCCGGCCGCGCGGTCGCAGCAATTCCGCGTCGACACGCTCGCGCGCAGTCCGCAGATGCAGTTCCCGACGTCCATTGCGTTCGTCCCCCACGGCGACGGCGCGTTCTTCTTCGGCGAGAAGAACAGCGGACGCGTGCGCGTGTATCAGGGGTGGCTGCGCCCCGAGCCGTTCGTCACCGTTCCCGTGGACGACGAAGGGGAGCAGGGCCTCCTGGGCATTGCCATTCATCCTCAGTATCCGGACTCCCCCTATGTGTACGTATACTATGTCCGGGCCGTGGACCGGGCGAGCGTGCTTGAACGGTATGAGGATCAGAAGGGCGTCGGCGCGGCGCCGCTGCAGATGCTCTTTATTCCGCGGCGCGACGAAGCGACCGGCAACAACGGCGGAAAGATGGCGTTCGGTCCCGACGGAAAACTCTACATTGCTGTCGGCGACCATGGAATCCGACCGTCGAACGCGCAGGACACCCTGGGCGGACGGAACCTGCGGGGGAAAATTCTCAGGCTGAACCCCGACGGTTCGATCCCGTCGGACAATGTTCTTCCGCAGAGGTACTTCTGGGCCCTCGGCCTCCGTGATCCCGGCGGCCTGGCATTCGATCCGTCAACGCAGGGGTTGTACGTGACGGAGGGGGGAACGCAGCACCAGAATGAAATCATCAGCGTCCCCCGGGGGGCCAACCTCGGTTGGCCTACGCGCCGGATCTCCCTTCCCGGAGAACACTCAGCCTCGAAAATCCTGTATGGCTTCGGCCGGGGCGAGCAACCGGCGCTCACCGGTGTGGCGATGTACCGCGGAGACGCTTTTCCCCGCCTCCGCGGCAGTGTCCTCTTTGCCGGGAACGCGATCCCGACACTCTGGGCGGGGCGCCTGAATCCACAGAGCGACTCTCTCGAGATCGAACCGCTCTACCGTTCCAACACGGGGTTTGCGGACGTCCAGGTTGGCCCCGACGGACTGATCTACCTTGCCGTCGGCCCGTATCTCGGAAGCCGTATCCTGAGGCTCTCACCGATTCCTCCTGCATTTCTTGGCGACCCGCCTGAACATGCCACACAGGGTGTTGAATACACGTATAGACCCGCATGGTCGGGAACCATTCCCGATCTTGAAGCACTCACCGCACCGGCGGGCATGACGCTCGACACGGCGAGCGGCACCCTCCGCTGGACCCCCACCAATGCACAGGCGCTGGAAGAATTTCATTCGGTCGTCCTGCGGGCCAAGAACGGTGCGGGGTGGACGGACCGGCGGTTTACGGTCGCGGTACTCAATATCAACGACCCCCCATTGCCGTTCCCGCTCACCGCACCCGGCAATGGCAGCGAACTGCGGTTCCTGGGTGAGGATCCGGTCGTGACGTTCAGTTGGTCACACACCGTTGACCCGGACGGCGATTCACTCCGCTGTCTCCTTGAGCTCGACACGGTGTCCACGTTCGACAGCCCGGCGCGGATTGAAGTGAAGACCGGCAATGTGGATTCGGCGCGCGTCAAGCTCCCGGTGGCAAGCCGGGCGTATCTCTGGCGTGTGACGGTGTCCGATGGTCTGCTGTCCACGCTCAACTCCCCGGGCCCGGCACGCCTCAACGTGGTTGTCTCACGGTTTCTTGTGCGGGAAAAGGCCCCCCACGTCGAGCCGGTGCTCGAACAAAATTTCCCCAATCCGTTCAACCCCAGCACGAGCATCAAGTACTCGCTTCCGCGCGGAGGGCACGTCCGTCTGACGGTGTTCAATCTGCTGGGACAGGAGGTGGCACGCCTGCAGGATGGCCCCCAGGCCGAAGGAACCTATGATGTTGAATTCACCAAGACAAATCTCCCCAGCGGAATCTATTTTTACCGGCTGATCGGGCCGGGGTTCGCGGAAACCAAGAAAATGGTAATCACCCGCTGACCCGCGACGGAACCATGTTCCTTGTCAACCATGTTCCATGTTAAAATAGGGGGGTCCCATGGAGCCAGTCCGTCGCCGCTGCTGGGGTAGTCTTTTCGCCATCCTGCTCGCTCACAGCATCAGTCCCGCGCAAAGTGTCACCCTTGTCAATGCATTTCCACGCCTTTCTTTTACGCAGCCGATCCTCCTCACCCATGCAGGCGACGCGACGAACCGGATATTCGTCGTCCAGCAGACCGGCCAGATATATGTGTTCCCCAACGATTCCAATGTTGCCACCACGAAACTCTTCCTGAATATCCAGAACAAGTTGAGTGCCCTCGGAGCCGAGGAAGGTCTTCTCGGCCTTGCGTTTCACCCATCCTACGCGACAAACGGCTACTTCTACATTAATTACACGGCTCCAAATCCTCTGCGAACGGTGATTGCACGCTACAAAGTGCAGGCGGGCAACCCCGACAAGGCCGACTCCACAAGCGCATTCATCATCCTGCAGATCAATCAGCCCTTCACCAATCACAACGGGGGTAATCTTGCTTTCGGACCGGACGGGGACCTCTATATCGGCATGGGCGACGGAGGGTCGGGCAACGATCCGGACAGCAACGGGCAGAACAGGGGTGTGCTCCTCGGGAAGATCCTCCGCATTGACGTCAACGATACGACTGCGACAAGGCACTACCGGATTCCTCCGGACAATCCGTATGCCGGAAACGGGCAGGGATGGCGGGAGGAAATTTTTGCGTACGGATTTCGCAACCCGTGGCGATGGAGTTTCGACCCTCCGACAGGGCAGCTCTGGGTTGGCGATGTCGGACAGGGGGCACGGGAGGAGGTCGACATTGTGATCAAGGGGGGGAACTACGGTTGGAAAATCATGGAAGGAACGATTTGCCGTCCGCCGACGACCGGCTGCGACACCACCGGCCTCATCAAGCCCATCAAGGACTATGACCATTCCGGCGGAAAGAATGCCATCACCGGTGGATACGTCTATCACGGATACCGCCGGCCCGACCTCGCGGGTGCGTACATCTATGCAGACTACGGAACCGGGATCATGTGGATGCTGCGGTATGCCGGCGGCGTGCTGACGGCGGACAATCTCCTGATCGATGCGCCGTTCGCAATTTCATCCTTCGGCGTTGATCAGGCGGGTGAACTGTATTTCTGCAGTTATATCGAAGCGCAAACGTCGTCATTGTACAGGTTTGCGGGTAATCCTCAGACATCTGCAGGCGAGGAGTCGCCGCTCCCGGCTGCGTTCCGGCTGGACCAGAACTACCCGAATCCGTTCAATCCTGCCACGACGATCGAGTTCCACCTCCCGGTGGCCGCCCGGGTGCGGTTGGAGATTTTTGACCTGCTCGGCCGGAACGTCGCGTCCCTTGTCGACGGGGAACGGCCGGCGGGGCATTCGCGCGTGACCTGGGATGCGCACGCCGCCGCGAGCGGAGTCTATTTCTACCGCCTCTCGTGGCCGGAGGGCACTCTCACCAGGAACCTGATCCTCGTCCGCTGAAAACAGGAGCGGGAGGCGGTCAACGACCGCCTCCCGCTCCTGTGACTTCCGTTGAAGGGTTACTTCTTCTCTTCTTTCTTCTCTTCGACCTTCTCTGCCTTCTTTTCCATCTTATCACCCTTCTTCTCCATCATTTCGCCCTTCTTCATCTTGTGCTCGCCCTTCTTTTCCATTTTCGTGCCTGCCTTCTCCATTGCCTCGCCCTTCTTCTCATGCCCCATCTTCTCCATCTTCTCACCCTTCTTGTGCATCTTCTCGCCCTTCTTTTCCATCTTCTCGCCTACCTTCTCCTTATGCTCGCCCTTCTTCTCCATCTGCTCGCCCTTCTTTTCCATCTTCTCCTGAGCGACGGCGGTCACCTGAGCACCGACGAACGCCAGCAGAACGATCACCACGCCGATAAGCTTCTTCATGAGAGCCTCTCCATTGATGAGTAATGAATGGACATGAGTCAAAGACGGGACAAAAGTAGCCACGGTGGGTCCGAAAATCAATAATCCCCCAGATGAAATTTTGTTAATCCCGTAACTGGCTATGGTTCAAGGGTTTCGCAGGGTGCGGTCACCTGGATCTCTTCACGATTACCAGAGTCTTATCGTCGGAGAAGTCAATCACCTTGTTATGTTTCTGCACATCCTCAATGATGAGCTGGCAGATCTCACGGGGCGTGCGCGCCCGGTGCTTTTTAAGGGTCTGAATGAGACGTTGTTCGCCGTACATCTCCCTGTTCTCATTGGAGGCGTCCACGATCCCGTCGGTATACAGCAGGAGAACGTCACCACGCTGCATGATGGTGAATTCGGTCCGGAATTTTTCGTTCGGGAACGGCCCAATAATCTGGCCGGTGGATGTGAGGACCTCGGTTTCACCGGTCGCGGCCCGGAGCAGCAACGGGTAGCAGTGCCCAGCGTTGACGTACGAGACGAGTCCGTTGTCTGATTCGGTAAACTCCGCATATGCAAGGGAAATGAAGTGTTCGGGGGTGAACGTCCTGTTCACCAGCCTGTTGAGCCGGCCCACGAGGGTGCTCATCTTGGTCTGGTACTCAACCCCCATCCGGAGGGCGCCCGAGACGTAGAGGGCCTGTGCCGCCGCGGAAAGTCCCTTGCTGGCCGCATCCCCGATGACGACGCCCAGTCGGTCCTTATCATCCTCGGCCTGCAGGTAGTCGAAGAAATCGCCCCCCACAATCCGCTCGGACACCGAGATGCCATACAGATCGTAATTGTGGAATTTCAGCTCGTGGGCAGGAAGAATGCTCCTCTGGATTGCCCGTGCCTGATCAAGATCGCGCTCCAGTGCCCGGGTTTTGGATTCGCTCTTGCGGGATTTGAGCGCGGTGGTCAGGGCGCTGCCGATGATATTCAGCGCATAGACCATGTCGGTCTTCATGTAATCGGCGTTGATGGCAAGGACATACTGGAACAGGTTGTGCTCTTTCCACTGTATCCTCTCGCCGACGCCGGTCCCGGAGTAGTGCGTGATGCCTTTCTGCCGGAGGTAACGATTGGTTTCGGTGCCGACGATCGTTCCCTTGCGGTCGAGCTGCAGGAACATCGGATAATCGGCCACCCTGATCCGGAAGTTTTTCCTGATGGGCTCCATTTCTCCGTACTGGTAGATGAGACGGTAGGAGCCCGTCGGCGGCTCCAGTTTCCAGATCCTCCCTCCCTTGATGGGGATGGCTTCATTCGCAATGACGTTCTGGAGAATGTGGCCGAGGAATTGCTCTTCCGTGCGGAATTTTACCTCGCTCAGAAGTTTGATGGTGCGGTAGAGCTTGTGCTGGTCCATGAGGCTTTCGTCTATTACTCGTGATATTTCATTTCGCCCACCCGCAGGGAGAGGTCGAGGTGGTCTTCCTTGCGCGGAATCGCGCAAGAATAGAGGCTGCTGTAGGCGCAATAGGGGTTGTATGCCTTGTTCAAGTCGAGCGTGTACACATGCACGGGGTCGTGGGCGTCGTCTCCGATATCAACGTACCGCCCGACCTGATACGTCTCGGTGGCAGTCGTCCTGTCCGTAAACCAGACGCTCAGATTCTCCGGGTAACGCTCAAAGCGGAATTTGTCGTACGGCGAGAACTTGTACGCATTCAGATGAAGCGTGATGGGAAATCCGTCATCGCCGGGGACGATAAATTCAAAATACCCGTACCGTATCTGCCGCCGTTCCTCGCCGCGCGTCCCCATCACGACCACCGTTTCGGGGTCCGCATACAGGTGGAGTACCGATTCGCCGCGAAACGCCGGATTCACAGGGAACCACTTGAGGCCATGGTACTGGATGGAAGTGTCACGCACGAACGGGGACGCGGGGTCCTTGCGGAAGAACGCATCCACTTCGGCACGGTGCATGGTGTTGTCTTCCAGGATGGCCAGGCTGTCCGCCGGACTGATGGGGGGAAGGCCGTCGCGGCGTCCGCACGATGAGCACACAATGCAGGCGCCCGTGATCATGACAAGAAACATTCTTGCGGATGTTTTCATGGAACCTGCCGGTGCTGTGAAAAAATTCGCTCATAAACCTGTTCGACGCGTTCCGCCATTGCGGAAGCGTGGTAGCGTTGTTCAAACAGCCGGAACGACGCGTCTCCCATGTGCCGCCGTTTCGTGTCGCTCGTGATCAGGTCGAGCAGCGCTGCAGCAAGAGCGTGGGGATCCTCCGGGGGCGTCAGATGGCCGGTGACGTCCTGCTCCACCATGGCGTCGATTCCTCCCACGCGCGTGCACACGACGGGGAGCGCGGAAGCGAGCGCGCGGAGAATGGCAATCGGGAACATTTCCGAGGCCATTTCCACGGAAGAATGGCAGTAAATGTCAAAAGCCGGGTAGAGTTCATCCAGATCATCCCGGAAGCCGAGAAAGCGGACATGCGATGATATCCTGAGTGAGGCGGCCTGCGCCTTGAGATCGGAGTCCAGTTCACCATCGCCTGCAATGAGAAGGAGGACGTCGCCGGCCGAACGGATGACGCCGGCCATCGCATCGAGGAGATGCCGGTGTCCCTTGAAAGGAACGAGCCGGGCAACGTTGCCGATGACCACCGTCCCTGGCTTGATGCCCAGGGCCGCACGGACCTTGTCGCGGAAGCGCGACCGGACGTCCGTGTCGTCGCATTCAATGCCGATGGGGACCGTGGTGATCCGCGCGGCGGGGATCCGGTCCTGCCGCACCAGCACCTCCTTGCCGGCGTCAGCATCCGTGATGAAATGGTCGGTGCCGTACCGGTTGCGCAGCCAGTGCGTGATGTTATGCTGTATGGAATGCGTGCTGTGCACTCCCGCAACATGACGGATGGGAGTGAACGATGATGCTATGGCGGCGCAGGTGCGGTCGTAGTTGGCGTTGCTGTGTACGACCCGGATGGCCCGTGTGCGCATTGCAGAGCGGAGCATGCCGGACACGGAAAACACGCGGCCCATGTCTCCGTACGCAAGCGGGATGGTCGGGATGGATGCCTCGTCGCACTTCCGCAGCAGCAGGTGCCCCGGCCGGGCCGAGACCCAGACCGTGTGCC
>JBGPYM010000381.1:0-2031 GCA_041493205.1 Bacteroidota bacterium | reverse complement strand
CCGAGGCGGTCGACGTAGTACGTGCGAAGCTGGAGGAGGAGCGACGACGTGAGATTAATGGTGCAGTGCACGGACGGATAGCCGGCGAGGATGGACGCCATATCGTAGTAATCTTTCGTGGCGTGGGTCCTCACCCAGGGGCCCGCAAGCTGATCGGTTTCAGGATTGACGTAGAGCGGCTGGTGCTGGTGCCAGAGAATGTTCAGGTAGAGCGGCTTGTGATCCGGGTCGGGGGGATACGCATCGTGCGGATTGGACACCGGTGAAGGCGGGACGGAAGTCAGCACGACAGTTTTTTCCGGAGAATAGACGAAGACAGAGTTCTGCGCCGTGTTGTTGTAGTTCATCACCGTGGCCGGATTCCGCGGATCGAGCAGATAGCGGGAGCCGTCAATGACAAACTTGTACTGGTAGATCCCCGGGAGCATAGCGCGGGCGCCGGTCCAGACTCCGGCGCTGTCGGGGTGCAGCGGTGTTTCTTCCTTGGACCAGCCGTTGAAATCCCCTGCAACGGTGACGGTGCGGGCCCCGGGGGCGAAATACGTAAATGTGAGAGAATCCCCTGCAGCGGCCGGTTGAGCTTCTCCCCGCCCCGGGGCTGAGAGCAGGATCAGGAGGAGCGGCAGAATCCGGGCATCAGGACCCCTCATCCCGTGGTTCATTATCTTTGCAGGACCATCTTGATGGTCCGGTTCGACGCGCCGGCCTGGAGCCTGCAAAAGTAGACGCCGCTCGCACGGGCTCTGGCATCCCATTCCGCGATGTGATGTCCTGCGGACTGCTCTCCGTCTGCGAGGGTGGCCACGAGCCGTCCGAGCAGGTCGTAGACATTGAGCCGGACATACGCACGCCCGGAGAGCTGGTAGCTGATGACCGTGACGGGGTTGAATGGATTCGGGTAGTTCTGGTGGAGCGCGAACGCATCAGGCGTTCCGTCAGTCTTGCCTTCTTCAACCGAGGTCAAGGAGGGAAGCACGAGCGTGTGCGCAACGGTGTCGAGGACGAAGACCGCCGACCCGTATGCCGCCAGGTTGACTCCGAGGGTGGCGACACCGCCCGTGAACGTGACGCTTTGCGCAGCGTTGCCGTTGTAAAGGTCCGTTGCCACATACGCTACGCCGTCGCTGATGCCGAGGAGCGGTGCCGGAGACCCCGATGCGGCAAGTGTCACGTTCACGCTGTGGGCGGCGCCATCGAGATTCGCAACGACGACGCCATTCTGTGCCGTGAAGGGGCGCGTGTACGCGTACACGCCGGAATTGTCCGTCGCGCCGCGGACCATAGACTGCGTGGTAAAGCAGGGATACTGCTTCTTGATCTGCGCCAGTTTCTGGTAGTGGGGCATGAGGATCTGGCCCGCTGGATCCGTGAAGTCGACGACCCCGCGGCGGCGCTGGTCGAAGTTGGCGAGCCCGTATCCGCGGCCCACCTCCTGTCCGGCATAGACGAGGGGAAGACCGACGGCGAGATTCACCGCCGTCGCAACGGGCATCGTGCGGGCGCGCGCGGTTGCCGCATCAACACCGTTTCCATAGACGTACGCTACACGATCCTCATCATGATTCTCAAGAAACCGGAGGAAGGTGGCATTCGGGCCGGGCATGAACCCCATCCCCTGCGTTCCGCTGTTGTTCCTCAGCCGTGCGTCGATGTTGTTGACGCGGGTCGTCGCAGACTGGTTCCAGAGGTTTACGTCCTGCAAGGTTCCCTTCAGGGCCCAGTCGTACGCGGCGTCGGCCCCCCCGGGTCCGCCTGCACCCGCGTAGTCGGCATAGAGACGTTCGGTCCCCGTGCCGGTGCCCGAAGCCTCGGCCAGAATGTGGATATCGGGACGGAGATGCTTCAATGCCTGACGCACCGGCTGGCCCATTTCGGATTCACCCCCGCCGGGGGTGTTCGTACGTGTAAAGGGCCCCCAGTACACGTCGAACCGGAAGCCGTCGGCTCCGATCGCCGCGATCCAGTACTTGTACACGTCGATCATGTATTGCCGCGCATCGACGTCGGCCCAGTTATAGTTCAAAAGCTCGT
>JBGPYM010000179.1:0-6649 GCA_041493205.1 Bacteroidota bacterium | reverse complement strand
GGCTTGCAGGCGCATTCATCGGGACGATCCACTCGTTTTGCTCCCGTATCCTGCGCGAGTTTCCGGTGGAGGCGGGCGTCGACGCTTCCTTCACCGTCATGGAAGGTGTGGACAGCGAAGAAGCGGTGCGCGCCGCGATCGCGGAATCACTCCAGGATATCATCCGGCGCGATCCTGCAGATGTACTCCGGGTGAACCTGTTCGACCTGCTCCGCCGGCTCGGAAGAACCCGGGCGCTGGAGGCGATGTCAGCACTGATCGACAAGCGGGAGGCTCTTGAACGGCTCGACGGGGCTGACGGACTCTACCGCCGCCCCGATGGCGAAGTCCTCGCGGCCTGGGAGGAGGAACTCCGTGCGGCGGCGGAAAAAGAAATCTCGTCTTCCTTGCTTGCCGAAGATTGCACAACTCTCGTCGCAGCTGCCTCCGGAAAAGGAGCGGCAGAGGCAGAAGGCCTCCTCCGGTTGTTCCTCGACAGCACCAGCCTGCCCGCCCGCGGGATCGCGTGCCTCCAGCTCCTGGAGCTGCTCCTTACAAAGGAGGGCTCACTCCGCGTGAAACTGTTCGGCCGCGATGCTCCCGGCCCCCCCCTCGCGTCTGCACTCCGCCGCATCGGGCAGAACAGATCGTCGCTGGATCCTCTACTGGAAGTGGCGGCGCACGGTATCGATGCAGGAGCACACCGGATACTGCTCCGCCTGACGAGAACCCTCCTGGCCCTGGCCCGCGATGCCATCGACCGGTACGCACGCGCAAAGGAGGAGAGCGCTCGGCTCGACTTCGAAGATCTGCAGCTCGGCATGCGATCCCTCCTCCGCAATGACGCGGTCCGTTCCCAGCTCGCCCGGCGCTTCCGGTACGTGATGGTCGACGAATATCAGGATACCAACCGGCTGCAATCCGAGATTCTGCTCCCGCTGCTCCAGTACCTGGCGTCGGGAAACCTGTTCATCGTCGGCGACCCGAAACAATCGATCTACCGTTTTCGCAATGCGGATGTCCGCGTGTTCAACCGGACGAGAGACGCGATTATCGAGGCGTCGGGCCGCTCGTCGGCACTTGCCCTGGGCGAGAGCTTTCGTCCGCTCCGCGACATCGCCGCATTTGTGAACACGGTATTCTCCCCGGCGCTCGACGGGGAGGGGGAGACAGGGTATGACCCCCTCGTGGTGGCGCGGCCGAACAGGGAACGGGGGAGGGTGGAACTCCTCCTTGCAGGAGTATCGCCCGGCGGCGTGCAGGAGGAGGCAGAACTCGTGGCCCGGCGTATCCTGGCGCTCCGGCGCGAGCGGCTGGAGGTCTTCGGGCCCGCAGAGGAGAAAAAGCCGGTGTCGTTTGGGGATGTCGCGCTCCTCCTCCGGAACAGAAACAGCCTGGAGGCGTTCGAACAGGCCTTTGTGCGTAACGGCATCCCGTATCAGGTGAGCGCGGGGGTGGGGTACTTTCAGACCCAGGATATCTATGACGCGTATAACTACCTCCGGTTTCTTACCGATACCGGCGACGATGTCGCACTCACGGGGATCCTCCGTTCACCGTTCTTTTCGGTGTCCGACGCATCGCTCTTCCGCCTTGCCGGCACCCGGCGTGAAGGATCCCTCTGGAATGCACTCACGGCCCCGGAAAGCCCCGCACGCGATACCCCGTCACTGGAACGCGCTGTGCGCATCCTCGCCGATGACCTCACCATCGGGGTCCGCCTCCCCGTACCGGAACTCCTCGCACGCCTCTACCGGAGGACGCAGATCGCCGGGACGCTTGCCGGGACCACCAGGGGGGTGCAGGCCCTGGCGAATCTCGAAAAGCTGACGAGGATGGCGCGGGCGTTTGAAGCCCAGGGGTTTACCGGACTGTATGACTTCATCGCGCGGCTGCGCCGTCTCGTTGATGATGAACGACGCGAAGGGCAGGCGGCGATTGACGAACAGACGGATGCCGTGCGCATCATGACCGTGCATGCGGCAAAGGGACTCGAGTTCCCGGTCGTCATCATCCCGCGGCTCCATGCCTCTTCAGTGCGGGATTCGGAGCCCTTTATCGATGAAGACCTCGGGATCGGCATCCGCACCGCGCGCGAGGGCGGGCCGCTCTCTCCCATCGCGGACTATCTGCGGCAGCGCGAACGGCGGCGCCAGGAGGAGGAGGAACTGCGCATTTTCTACGTCGCCTGTACCCGGGCCCGCGATGCCCTCATCCTCTCGGCAGACGAACCCGGTGCAGGAGAAGACCGGGATTCATGGCTGGCCCGTGTCCGAAGTGCATTTCCCCAAAACCTCTCCGGGGCGGAAGAATTACGCGCGGATGTGACCACCCTCCGTTACGAGCACGGAAGCGGATCGACAACAGCGGAGACGCACACCCTCAGCGTTCCGGTCGTCCGAACTGTTCCCCCGGAGCAATCTCCCGCTGCAACAGGACTGCCGCCCCTCCAGCAGGTCGTCGTGAATGTCGCGCCCCTGCCGGCAAGGACAAAAGGCGACGTCTATTCCGCCAGCAAGATCCGCACGTACCGGGAATGTCCCTCGCTCTATTTCTTCCGGCATGTGCTCGGGTTCCCTGCAGGACAGGGTCCGTTCACCCGCAGCGGCGGCGAAGAGGATCAGGACAGGGAGTATCCGGCCGCACTCCGGGGACGGATGTTCCACGCCGTCATGGAAAAGGCCGGGATCATCACACCGCAGGGGAACGGGATTGAGGACGCGGTCGCGACCGTCATCCGCACCGGCATGCTCCCCGGCCCGCTCGCCGTCTCCCGGCTTGCCGGTGACGTGGCGTCGATGGTCCGCGCCGTGCTCACGTCTACCGCCTGGACGCGCATCGCACGCGGCACCGATGTCAGGATGGAGTTCTCTATCTCCGCAGCACTCGGAGACGATTTCATCACCGGGACGATCGACAGGTTGTTCCGGGACGAAACCGGTCTCTGGACCGTCCTCGATTACAAAACCGATGCGGTGACCGCAACCGATGCACCCGCGCGGGCAGAAACGTACTGGCCGCAGCTCTCGTTCTATGCTGTGATGGTGCGAAAACTCTTCGCGGCCGAAAAGGTCCGGTTGAAGATTCTCTTCGCGGAACAACCGGCGCTCACAATCGAAAAAGACCTATCGATCGCAGATCTCGATGCTGCAGAAGGGGAGATCGTTTCCACCATCGCGCTCATCAAAAACGGAGAGTTTCCCGCTCCGCCTGTTCCGTGCTCTGGCTGCCCGCTCCTTCCGGACGGGTGCCGTGTCAATCAACCTCCCTCCTGAGACCGCTGTTTTCTGCTGTTTTTCGTTAATTCGGAGCTTCAGTTCACTTATCGGATGAGACAAGGCCGCTAACCCCCTCTGTAATTTGTTGTTGCATTTTGTCCGTTTTTTGTCTAATTACGGCATAATTCCCGTTCGCCTTTTTCTTCCCTCCAGACCTCCGGTCGGACATGTCTGAGCACATTCGCTACGAGAGCATACTCGAGAGCATCAGCGGTGGGTTCTTCGCGCTTGACAACGATTTCCATATCACCTACTGGAATCGTGCCGCGGAGGAAGGTACAGGACTGACCGCTGCCAGTGTGGTGGGCAAGCATGTATTCGAAGTGTTTCCGAATGCGGAAGGGGCGGCACTCGGGGAGAAATACCGCGCCGCAATGGCGACCCGGTCATTTCAGAGCATCGAAACGGCGTACAAGGACGACAGGTTTGAAGCCTGGTATGATGTGAGGATCTATCCCGCCGACGACGGGCTGTCGGTGTTCTTCCAGGACATCACCGGAAAGAAGCGGGAGGATCGGCGCAAGGAAATTCTTGTCGAAATCTCCCATGCGATCAACACGTCGAGCCATCTGGATGAGTTGTGCATGCGCGCAGCGGAAAAGGTCGCCCTGCTGTTTGACATTCCACCGCACTTTGTTTGCGTCTACCTCTATGATCCGCGCGGGAACGAAGTCCGGCTCGTCGCCCCCGCGCTCCGGGACGTCGACCTTCCCCAGGAGGTCGTCCATCAACGCGTCGGTCCTGACGCTCCGTACCCTGCCGCACAGGCCGCGTGTAGCTGCACCCCGTTCATTACCGACGACCTGGCGAAAGGAACCCTGGGAACCGTCTATGCGGAGGAGATCGCACGGGCCGGCCTCAAGACGCTCATCGTCCTCCCGCTGACGGTACAGGGAGAGGCGCAGGGCGTCCTGGAAGTCTTCTCGATCAAGCAGAAGGATTTCGTGACGGAAGAGATGGACCTGCTGTCCGTCGTAGCCAACGATCTCGCTGGTGGGATGAGCAGAAAACGCCTGGTGGACGCGCTCAGGACGAAGAACATCGAGCTGGAATCACAGACGCAGAAAACACAGGAGGCGAGCGAGACCCTGAAGAAATTCCTCGCAACCTTCAGCCATGAGCTTCGCTCCCCGCTCAATTCCATCATTGGATTCTCGGATCTCCTTGCGCAGCCGACCCGCGACCTCTCCGCGGAGACCGCACAGGAGTTCATGAAGAACATCAATGCCAGCGGCCGGCACCTGCAGCAGATCATCAACGATATCCTCGACCTCTCCAAAATCGAGGCGGGGAAAATGGACCTGCATATCGCAAGCTACCCCGTGGCCTACTTCGAAGAATCGGTCACCCGGGTCCTGGCGGCCGCAATCGCCGCGAAATCCATCCGGCTGGAGTTTGCCTTTGCGCCGGACATCGAAGAGCTGGTGGTGGACCAGACCCGTTTCAAACAGATCCTGATCAATCTCGTTTCGAATGCGGTCAAGTTCAGCCATCCCGGCGGCACCGTCCGGGTGACCTCCCTGCGGGTGGAGAACGACCTTCAGTTCGGGGTTGCAGATGAAGGGATCGGGATGCGGCCCGAAGAAATGACGGGGCTCTTCAAGCCCTTCCGGCAGGCGGAGGGCGGCCGTTCGATGAACCGGGAGGGGATCGGGCTCGGCCTGGCGATCACCCGCAAGCTGGTGGAACTGCACGGCGGCGCTATCTGGGTCGACAGCGAACAGGGGACGGGAACCACGGTGTCGTTCCGTATCCCCCTGATCGTTGACGCGAGTTCCGAACGGATGGTGCAGGCCGGGATGCTCCTGGAAACTCTGCAGCGGGAGAACCGTTCGCGCACCGAAGGGGAAAAACCGCTCGCGCTCGTCATCGAGGACGGGCCGCAGGCCGGCGAACTCCTCAGGATGCATATCGAATCCGCGGGATACCGCGTTGAAATCGCCCGCAACGGTGTGGATGCCGTCGACATGGCGAAGCGCCTCAGCCCGAACGTGATCACGCTCGACATCATGCTCCCTGTGCGCGACGGCTGGCAGGTGCTCAAGGAACTCAAGAAACATCCCCTCTGCAAGCATATCCCCGTCATTATCGTGTCCATCCTGGATGAAAAGAATCTTGGGTTCAGCCTGGGCGCTGTTGATTATTTCGTGAAACCGGTGAGCAAGGAGGATCTCATCCAGGCATTGGACCGCGTCCATATCCTTCCCCGGAGCGACCGGAAGCTCCCCTCCGTTCTGGTCATCGATGACGATAAAGCCGCCGTCGACCTGATCCAGGTGATCCTGGAGAACGAAGGGTACGTCGTTTTCAAGGCGTTTCAGGGAAAAGAGGGGGTGGAGATCGCAACGCGCGAACGGCCCGACCTCATTATCCTCGATTTGATTATGCCCGAAACTTCGGGATTCAACGTGGCTTACCAGCTGAAGCAGATTCCCGCAACACGGGGAATCCCCATCATCATTCTCACGTCGATGGAAATCGACAACGACACCCACGACCAGCTCGGAGCATACGTATCGGGGCTCATGAGCAAATCCTCATTTACGAAGCGGGATCTCCTCCGCGAGATCGGAAATATCGAAAACGCCCGCTGGCATTGAGTTGACACCCTCCGCGATTTCCGCTATATTATAGATCCACATTTGAGACGGCCCCATGACGGTCCACGATCCTCAGGACGCGGGCGCCCAGCTTCTGCAGTTGAAGCAGGGAATCCGCGAAATAGCACATGATATCAGCAATCCTCTGGGCGTTCTTCGTATGGCGGCGTATTACCTGCAGCATGGGAATCCGGACAAGGATAAACAGGATCACTACTACACGGTGATCGCGGAAACCGTCGAGCGGGTGGAGGCCGGTTTGACCAGGCTGCGGTCGTTGAGTGAACATGAGGGTGCCGGCGCTGCCGGCAAGGATCAGTCAGGAAAAGGAACGTAGGCACGTGAACGATCTGCGCACTGCGGTTGCCGGTACCGTACTGCTGGGAGCACTGCTCCTTGCGGGGTGCGGCGATGAAAAAAAGCTGACCAGCAGTTCTCCCGAGGCGCTCCGGGCCTACCGGGAAGGGATGACGGCGTGGGAGAAGTTCTACTATCCGGAGGCAAAGAATGCCTTCGAGACGGCGACCGCGCTCGAGCCCGGGTTTGCGATGGCGTGGTGCCGGCTGGCCATGGTGAATGCGGCCGCGAAAAACATGCGGGCCGCCGACAGCGCCATGCAACATGCGATCGCGCATGCCGCCGGTGCCTCCCGGCGTGAACGCCTCTTCATCAGCATGTGGTTCAAGCGCCTCAAGTATGACAATGCCGGCGCCGTGGCGGCCGTCGATTCGCTCCTGCGCTTCTACCCCGACGAGAAGGAAGGATACCTGTTCCGGGGCAATATGGCGGAAG
>JBGPYM010000344.1:0-2823 GCA_041493205.1 Bacteroidota bacterium | reverse complement strand
ATCGATGTACGCTTCCAGCGTGACAGATCCCTTGTTCGCCGGCACGGTAAAGGTCAACGACTCTGCAACGGCCCCTGCGGTGGGCAACAGGGTAAGCATTGCCGTCGGCATGGTGCTCAGGACCGTGACTGTGCCGGTGGTGTCCTGGAAGTACACATCCGCCAGAATTCCGCGGTTCGCCTTTTGCAGTTCGTCATTCGGGGCGAGGGTATAATCGACCACAAACTTGACTTTATACAGAGTGGATCGAGTCAGGTTGTTTCCCGGCACCGGAGTAAGGGTTTTCGCTATTCGCAGATTGGTGAAGAGAAACGGACCGGCCGGCGTGACCGGAATATCGTCCTTGGTACAGCTCCCCACGATGATCACACAGCCGATCAGCAGGGCCACACTCAGGAGTCGCAGGTGAGACCGGGACATCTGAATCCTCCTTGTCGTTGGTGGGAGCGCTGGCTTACTGGAATCTCAAGACTGCCTGTTGAATGTCGAACCCGTCAAACGTCTTCTTGACATCCTGGACCTTGTCGTTTTTCACATCGACCTTGAGGACAAGCGGTTTGGCAAACGATGGATTCACGACCTGGATCGTATACGATCCTTCCGGAAGCGGGAGCCGGCACGGCGTCACGGTTTCCCGGGGGAGGGAAATCTCATTCCCACCCGCGCTGGTGATCTTCGTGATCTGTCCCCAGGGAAGGATGTTCAGCGAGACATAGCCGGTGGGGGGCGCGGGCACATATATGACGAACCGGTAGACTGCGGCTGCGCCGGCGATCAGAACGACCGCGGCGATGATCGCAATTCTCTTGCGCGCTCCGGGTGAAGTAGGCGTTTCCCTGACGGGTGCGGGGGCCGGTTTTGGCACAACCATCCTGGCCGGTTGAGGCTGCGCCTTGACTTCCTTCTGCTTCCCCGGCAACGGGGCGGCAAGCCGGGTTTGAGCGTACGATTCCTCTCCCGTCCGCTCGTAGGTAATCGCATCCTGCGCCTGCCTGGTCAGCTTCAGGGCCTCATCGTGCTTCGGCTCCACCTGCAGGATTTCCTTCAGCAGCTCGATGGTCCGTTGATGTTTCTTTGCGGCGAACGCCCTGCGCGCCGCGACGAGGCGCTCTTCGATGAACACGCGGCGTGCTTCCTGCTCTTCCGCTTTCTTGATTTCGATTGCGAGACGCGCCACGTCCGTGCTGGCAGGATCAAGTCCCGCGGCCCGGTCCGCGGACTGGAGTGCCTTGCCGTATTTACCCGCCTTCACCAGGGACCGGGCTTCCGCGACCAGCTTCTCGACCCGGATGCGCAGCTCCTGCGCCTTCCTTCTGTCCCCCGATTTCAGATCGCTGATGATATGGTCGAGGAGGTCCGCCACCTCGGCGAGGTCCTGATAGCGCTTGTCGGGATCCTTGGCAAGGGTCTTGAGGACGATCTCGCGGAGCCCGTTCCGGTGATCGATCAGCGCATCGTCGAACCGTTCAGGTTCTTCATGAACGATCTTGAACATGACGGACGTCGCTTCTGAACCCGGGAAGGGTTTCTGGCCGGTGAGCAGCTCATAAAAAAGAACGCCGAACGAGAAGATATCGGACCGCTTGTCGACTTTCTTCCCCTGGATCTGTTCCGGCGACATATAGAAGGGGGTCCCGATCAGCGCGCCGGTACGGGTGAGGTTGCTCGACTCCGGCTTCGCGATGCCGAAGTCCATGATCTTCACCCGGCCCGTGCCCGTAATCCGGATGTTGCCGGGCTTGATGTCGCGGTGGATGATCCCGTGCGAGTGCGAGAAGGAGAGCCCCCGGCAGATCTGCCCGCCATAGTCGAGTTTCTGCTGGAGGGACATCGTCTCTCCCCGTTCGAGGAGGGTCCCGAGATCGGCTCCCGCCAGGTACTCCATGACGATGTAGGGTTTTCCGTCCTCTTCGCTGACATCGTACACAACGGTGATGTTCTCGTGGCCGAGCTTCCCCGCGGTACGGGCTTCGCGGTAGAAGCGCGATTTGATCTCGGGCATGGCAAGGACGCCGTCGGAGATCACATTGATCGCCACTTCGCGTTCCATGAGGGCGTCGTATGCCTTATAGACGACCCCCATGCCTCCGCGGCCGAGTTCTTCGACGATTTCGTATTTCCCGATCTTGGCCATGTGAGGGAGAATATAGAACTCGAAGAGCGGAGATTCAAGGCGGGCTAGTCGCAGAAATTTTTGGGGTCTGCCTGTTGGAACTTCACTCCGGGGTAGTTAGTTTACCTACAGATACCAAGGTGTACGCCAACCATTCCGCTCTTTCACACTCAGGAGGTTTCCATGCGTATTGGAGCACTGTTGACGCTTGCCCTGCTTGCCACCCTGACGGCACACGCGGGCGTTGTCGGAAAAGAGGTTCAGTACAGCGCCGACGGTGTCACGCTCAAGGGATACGTCGCGTACGATGATGCCACGGAAGGGAAGCGGCCGGGCATCCTTGTGGTGCACGAGTGGTGGGGGCAGAATGCGTACTCGCGGCGGCGGGCGGACATGCTCGCCGGACTCGGGTACGTCGCCTTTGCAGTCGACATGTACGGAGAAGGGAAACAGGCGGCGGACGCGGGTGAGGCGGGAAAGCTCTCCGGCGCGATTTTCGGGAACCCGCAGGCGATGAAGGCCCGCTTCATGGCCGCACTGCATGAACTGAAACAGCAACCGGCCGTCGACACCAGCCGCCTCGGCGCGATCGGCTACTGTTTCGGAGGGGGCGTTGCGCTCGCAATGGCGCGGACGGGTGCGGAACTGCAGGCAGTCGTCAGCTTTCACGGCGGACTCGGGACCGCGACTCCCGCATCGCCGGGCGCCGT
>JBGPYM010000023.1:0-20521 GCA_041493205.1 Bacteroidota bacterium | reverse complement strand
TGATGTCCTTCTCGATCAGCTCGTTGATTTCCGGGTGCGTTGCCAGATCCGCGTTGTCGGTGTACCGGATGCTGCGCGCATCGGCGTATTCCTTCAGCGCTTCATAGTCGGGAACGATCAGTGCGGTCAGGAACATTCTCCGGTCGCCGATCAGCATGAACTGTTCTATGTATTTGCTGGCAAGGAAGAGATTTTCGATCGGTTGCGGCGCGATGTTCTTTCCGCCGGAGCTGACAAAGAGGTGTTTTTTCCTGTCGGTGATATGGAGGAACCCCTCGGCATCGAGGACGCCGATATCACCCGTGTGGAGCCACCCCTCTGCGTCGATCATCTCCTTTGTTGCTTCCGGGTTGTTCCAGTATCCCTTCATGATATTCGGACCCCGGGCGAGAATCTCACCGTCATGGGCGATCTTCACTTCGACGCCCGGTATCGCCTTTCCCACGGTCCCGAACCGGTAATCATCGAGCCGGTTGGCGGCAATGACGGGGGATGTTTCCGTCAGCCCGTACCCTTCGATGATGGTTAATCCCACCGCCTCGAAGAATTCCCCGAATTCACGTGCCAGCGCGGCGCCGCCGGAGACGAAGAACCGGATGCGGCCGCCAGTCCGCTCTTTCAGCTTGCTGAAGACGAGCCTGTCGGCAACCAGGCGCTGTGCCGCCAGCAGCGGGTTCTTTTTACCTTTTTTTGATTGTGCGGCATACGCCCGTCCGATGCCCATGGCCCAGTAGAAGATCTTCTTCTTGAGTGCGGGGCCGTTATCCACCTGCTTGAGGACCCTGCTGTGGATCCGTTCAAACAGCCTGGGAACGGTGGTGACCACGGTCGGCCTTATTTCCAGCATATTATCGCGGACCGTTTCAACACTTTCGGCGTAGGCGATGGTGCTTCCGCACGCCATGGCCGTATAGTACCCTGCCATCCGCTCAAACGAATGGCTCAGTGGGAGGAACGAAAGGAGGGTATCCTGAGGGCCGAGAGGGATAACTTCGGCCGAACTGATGATATTGCTGCAGAGATTCGCATGCGTCAACATCACTCCTTTGGGATTTCCGGTCGTTCCCGAGGTATAGATCAGCGTCAGCACGTCCTCCGGTTTCACCATGCTTAGAGAGGCCCTCAATTGGTCCGGATTGTCATGTCCGAACTTCTCCCCCATCCGGAGGACATCGGTGAAGGTGATCGTGTCCGCTTCAACGATGGGTCCTTTCTCGTTCATAAGAATGATCTTTTCCAGTGTCGCGGCGCCTTCCCTTGCCTTGACAACTTTGGTGAGCTGGAACTGGTTGGAAACGACCACAAACCGGACTCCGGCGTCGTTGAAAATGTACTCATTCTGTTTTGCAGTCATCGTCGGATAGACGGGAACGGTGACTCCCCCCAGCAGCACGATTGCCTGGTCGGCGATCACCCATTCCGGCCTGTTTTCCGAAATAATCGAAATCCGGTCGCCACGCCTGAGGCCGAGCGATGCGAGACCGAAGGCGAAGAGTTCCACCCTTCGCCGCAACTCCACGTACGACAAACCTTTATAGACGCCGGATTCTTTGTACATCAGGAGGGGCTTTGTTTCTGCCGCGTTCTTTTCTGTGATCTTTTGAAACATTTCCGGGATGGTGGAGAACTGGACTGCGACTGACATTGTGGGGTCCTCTGGGTGACTGATGGAGGGGGGTGGGGGAAAACATACGGCGGGTGGTTCTGAAAAGCAAGGGTGTTCCGCCTGCTGCAACCTTCCGCGGAAACATGAGGCGTCTTCGGAGGTAACTCGTTGTCACACAACGCATTTCGTTTTTCTCTGTAGTCGTCGCAATTCATTTTTCAGGCGGTGAAAGATTTTTTCAAACCTAAGTTGTTGTCAGCACGACAGGAAGAGCAAAGATGAAAAAATTTACTTGACTTCCCTTCATCAACGTAGTATATTTTCCGCCGGCACTTTTGAACGGCGCGGCAGTTGGAAGAGAAATCCTCATCAATGTCGGTAGTATCAGTGCTCACACACCCCTCCTCTCGGTTGTAAAGGCCTCCTTAGTCGGGACATCACATACACTTCATCACTCCCGGGGGCGGGGAGAGGACTGTCGGCTGCTGTTCACCCGATTCCATCACACACTCTCAGTCACGAGGAATATCGTATGGCCCACAAGCAGACTCCACCCGCTGCCTCCGTGGATGCACGACGCGGATCGGATTCCGCACAGGGGTCAAAGCTCATCAACGAGTCCCTGATGGACCTGGCGCTGGATTGCCGCGACTATTACGGAGACAACGACCTGGCTGCTGATGTCGTGCGGTCGAAGTACCTGGCGCCGAACGAGCAGGGTCCGATGCACATGTGGAACCGGATTGCGCGCGCGCTTGCGAGTGTGGAAAACGACAAAGAGTACTGGTACAACAAGTTCCTGGAGCTGCTGTTCGACTTCCGCTTCGTGCCCGGCGGGCGTGTCATGCACGGCGCGGGGCGGGAAGATGCCCGGCGGCGGCCGACGCTGGCCAACTGTTACGTCATCCCCATCGAAGACGACAGCCTCGAAGGGATCTACCGCTGCATCACAGAATCCGCGATGGTGTACCGGACCGGCGGCGGCGTGGGAACCGATCTGTCGGTGCTGCGCCCCGAAGGCGCCCCGGTGAACGCGACCATCGATCATTCGCCCGGTGCGACCGCCTTCATGAATCTCTTCAGCGAGAGCACCAACACCGTGTCGCAGGCCGGGCGCCGCGGCGCGCTCATGCTGACGCTGCGTGTCGACCATCCGGACATCGAGCGGTTCATCACGATCAAGAACGACCCGCGCAGAATCAAGGTCCAGCATGCCAACATCAGCGTGCTGATCACCCATGAGTTCATGAATGCGGTCATCAACGACTCTGAATTCGAGCTCCGGTGGGGCGGGAAGGCATACCGCCGCGTCCGGGCGAAAGAGCTCTGGTTCAAGATCATCAAGAACGCCCATGCGTCCGCCGAGCCGGGGATCATTTTCTGGGACACCATGAAGGACTATCACAATGTGGAGTACGCCAACCCGCTGAGCAGCACGAACCCGTGCGGCGAGCAGCCCCTGGCGGCCTACACGGCGTGCAATCTCGGCAACATCAATCTTGGCAAGTTAGTCGGCGAAGACGGGCAGTTTGATTACACAGAGCTCGCCCAGGTAACACGGACCGCCACGCGGTTCATGGACAACATCATCGACTATAATATGGAGAACCACGCGCTTGACAAGATCCGTCAGGCGGTGTCCTCCGATCGCCGCATCGGCCTCGGCATCACAGGGCTTGCCGACGCGCTGCTGATGATGAAGATCAAATACGATACGCAGGAAGCCCTTGACGAGACCGAGAAAATGATGACGATCATCCGGAACGAATCGTACCGGACCTCCATCGATCTCGCGAAGGAAAAGGGCGCCTTCCCCCTCTTCAACTGGGAAGGGTACGCACGGAGCAAGTTCGTGCAGGGCCTCCCCCAGGACATCCAGGAGGGGATCCGGACGCACGGGATCCGGAACAGCACCGTGATCACGGTTCCGCCCGTCGGGACAGGCTCGATCGCTGCGCAGACGAGCTCCGGCATCGAGCCGATCTTCTGCACGAGCTACCGCCGCAAGGTGAAAAACCACGACGGCGAGACTTACTCCGAGTACAAGGTGTATCACCCGCTGATCAAGAAGATGTTCGGCGACGACGAGAACCTGCCCCCCTTCGTTGTAACGGCGCACCAGATCGATCCGTATTTCCGGGTGAAGATGCAGGGGGTCATTCAAAAGTACGTGGACAGCAGCATTTCCTCCACGGTCAACCTTGCGGAAAACGTCAGCATCGAGACGGTGGCGGACATCTACATGACCGCGTACAAGGCGGGCCTGAAGGGGATCACGGTGTACAGGGAAGGAAGCCGCGAAGGCATCCTCACGACCGAGGAGTATGCGAAGAAGAAGGAGAATGCAAAGCCGGCGCGGGCGGACGACAAAGCCTCCAAAGGCCCGCGGCAGCGTCCCCAGATGACCTTCGGCGTCACCGAGCGGATGAAAACGGGCGAGGGGTATCTGTACGTGACGATCAACGAGGACGAGAACGGCCTGTGCGAGGTGTTCACGACGATCGGCAAGGCGGGCGGCAACGCCGCAGCGCAGTCGGAGGCAATCAGCCGGCTCATTTCGCTCGCGCTCCGTTCCGGCATTGAGCCGCGTGAGATCGTCAAGCAGCTCAAGGGCATCTCAGGACCAACGCCGGTGTGGGACGGCCAGGGAGGTCAGATCCTCTCGACTCCCGACGCGATCGGCAAGGTGCTCGAACATTACATTGAGAACCGCGAACAGTTCCGCACCATCCCGTCGCCAAAGACCGCTGCGCCCTTGTCCCCGGATTCCGAGGAGACCGCCGCACACGGGAAGCCCGTGACAAGTGTGACGTGTCCGGAATGCGGAACGACCGTCGAGCATGTCAGCGGGTGTGTGGTCTGCTACAATTGCGGATGGAGCAAGTGCTGAGCTGGTGAAGAGACACCGGCGGGGACGCCGGTGCCACTAAAAAGAAGACACAACAGAACGCCCCTTCCGGAGGATGAAACCGGAAGGGGCGGGCTATTTCAGGGCCAGGTTACACGGGCGAGACGCCCGTGCCACTACAGAGTGCCGGTGCTACTATCGAGAATTACATCGCCGCTCTGACAGACTTCTCGAAATCCTCTTTGGACATATACCCTACGTGCTTCTTCACCACGTTCCCCTGCTTGTCGACGAAGAACGTCGTTGGGATGGCTTCGATGCCGCCGTAGGCCTCGGCCATCGCATCGGTACCGATCACCACCGGGTATGTGATGTTGAGCCGTTTCACGAACGGGTTGACATCGGACCATCCGCCCCGGTCGAGCGAGACGCCGACAATTTCCACGCCTTGGTCCTTGTACTTCCCGTACACTTCAATCATTCCCGGGATCTCGGCGCGGCACGGGCCGCACCAGGTCGCCCAGAAATTTACGACCACGACCTTTCCACGCAATTTGCTCAGGTCCACGGTCTGACCGGCCGCCGTTTTCAGGCTGAAATTCGCCGCCGGTCTCCTTTCCTGTGCGAGGGAACATGAGGTGAGGATGACCGCCAGTGCGAGAATTGCTGCTACACCACAAACTCTGTTCATACGTGTCCCTCGAGTCTATTCCTGGGAGATTTCTCCGGAGAATATACAGCAATTCCCCCACTTCTCAAACCCCGTTTCCGCCTCAGGGGTTCCGCCCTGTCCCCCCGGCGGGGGCCCATTGCTTCAAAAATGCCATCACCTTCTCCGGATCATGCCCCTTTCCTTTTTCCAGCGCCCCGGTATCCTGTGAGTGGAGCAGCGTCCCATCGGCATCCAGCACGAACAGATGCGGGTACCCTTTGACGGCGGGATAGCGCGCGAGCACTTCCTCGTTCTTGTTTTCCTTGCTCCAGTTGACCTTCACCGTCACGTAGTGCGCCGCCCGGAAGTTTTCCAGATCCGGATGCGACACGAAGAGCGAATCGAGTCGCCGGCACCAGACGCACCACTCGCCCCCCACGTCCAGCAGGACATGTTTCCCCGTGCGGTGCGCCAGGGCGACGGCGTCGCGGATGTCCATTGCCGCATCGCGGGACGGATCGAATTTTTCCACCCCTCCCTCCTTCGGAAGAGGACCCGGAACCTGCGGGGGTGCGGCAACGGCGAGCGGTACAACACAGCTGAGAAGGGCAAGGAGAAGCGTGCGGGACTTCATCGTCGTCGTCTGATCCTTTCTGATCATTCGTAGCGGAGCGATTCGACCGGGTCGACGGACGCCGCTTTGCGCGCCGGGAAGTACCCGGCCAGCAGGCCGATCACCGTGAGGATTGCGGAAGTCATCGCCATGATACCCATGGAGAGGATGGGCTTGCCGAGGAACTGCATCGGGCCGCTGTCCGAAGGGATGAGCTTCACGGCGGAGACCACCGCCAGCGAGATCATCATTCCGAGAATGCCGCCGACAAAGGCAAGGAGCAGGGCCTCGAAGATGAACTGCGCATGGATGTACGATTTGCGGGCGCCAAGCGCCATTTTGATCCCGATCTCGTGCGTCCGCTCCTTGACCACGACATACATGACGTTCGCCACGCCCACGCCGGCGATCAGGAGCGTGAGCAGTCCGACGGAGCCGAGGAAGATCGAGACGCCGAGACTTATTTTCTGACCGATTTTCTCCTGCTCGATGAAGTCCCAGATGAACAGGGTCCGCTCGTCCGTCGGATCGAACCGGTATTTGCGCGCCAGGACGCGGAAGATCTCTTTCTTCAGCTCTTCCTGCCGTGAAGGGTCCGCCGGGCGGACGACAATCGAGTTCACCCGTTTGTGGCCGTACATGGTCCGCATGGTGGTGTACGGCATGATCGCCCGTTCATCGTCCGGACCGTTGTTCATCGACGTCTGGAGTTTTGTCTGCAGGGTGCCGACCATGGTAAACGGCACACCGTCGACCAGGATGGTCTTTCCGACGGGATCCTCGTCGCCGAAGATATCCTTCGCGATCTTGCCGCCGAGGACAAGCACTCTCCTCTGAAGCGCCACATCCACTTCGTTCAGGAACCGCCCCCCTGCCGCTGGATACATGCGGCGCATCTCCTCGAACAGCGGATTGACTCCTTCGCACTCCGCATTGGTCGTCATCTTCTTGTAGGTCAGCGACACCCCCTCGCGGTACTGCGGACTGATCATGGCGATCATCGGGATCGCCTGGCGCAGCATGTCCGCATCCTCCTCGACCATTCGGATTTTCCGCCCTTTGGCCATCCCTTCAAACTGCTTGCCGGTCTCTCCCCCGTACAGGATCATAATCCTGTTCCCGGCATTGATGAGGCCGCTCTGCATCTGGGTGCCGAGTCCTTCACCGAAGGAGAGCAGGAGCACCACAGCGACCGTTCCCCAGGTGATCGCGACGATCGTCAGGATCGCACGTGTCCGCTGGATCTTCAGATCCTGCAGGAAGTCTTTGAAAAGGTCGATCCACATGGGATGGCTCAGCGCAGGAAGGTCATTTCATGAAGCCCGCAGGCAATCGACCACGTTCAGGTTTGCGGCGCGGCGCGCCGGAAAGTACCCGGCGGTCAATCCGATGATCGACAGGACGAACGCCGTGGCAAGCCCGACTTCCAGCGAAATCTCGGGTGTCCCGACGAAGTCCCTGATGGGGATGTACTGCAGGGCCTGGGTGATGCCGAGGGCAATCAGGAAGCCGATCACGGAACCGATCGCGATGATAAAAAATGTTTCCATGAAGAACTGGAACAGGATTGCGCCGCGCGTTGCACCGACCGCCCGCTTGATGCCGATCTCCTTGATCCGTTCCTGCACCACGATGTACATGATGTTCGCCACGCCGATGCCGCCCACCCCCAGGGTAAAACTCCCGATCAGCCCCATGAAGATGTTGAAGGCGAGGAAGAAATAGAAGATGAATTTATCGAAATTGGATGTGTCCCAGATCCAGACCGCGTCCCGGTCGGTGGGATCGAATTTATACCGCTTGCCCAGCACCGCGCGCACCTGCTCGTTGACCTCTTCCGAGCGCGTCGGATCCCTGGGCGTATAGATGATGTTCCGCAGCTTTGACGCGCCGAAGACCGAGGCGAACGTGGAGGCGGGGATGAACACGCGGTCCTGATCGCGGCGGTTGTAGGATGAATTCTGCGTCTTTTTCTGCATGACCCCGACGACCAGGAACGGGGTCTGCCCGACATAGAAGAACTTTCCCACGGCATCACTCTCGCCGAACAGGAGCCGCTTCACCTCATTCCCGATGAGCGCGACGCGTTTGCGGTCCTGCAGGTCCGGGTCGTTGATGAAACGGCCTCCCGGCTCGGGGATGATGTTTCTCATGTCGGCGTAATTCGGATAAATCCCGGCGACAAGGGTGTTGGTGATGTTCTCTCCCAGGCGGACCTGGGCATCCCCCGCACTGTACTCCGGCGACACCGCTTTGATCCCCGGGACCTGGGTCGCGAGTATGCGGGCGTCATCCTCCACAAAGCTGATCGGCCGTCCGATGCCGAATCCCTCGAACGCCTTGGTAGTCTGGCCGGGGAACATGATGGCAACTCCCTCGCCGATACCGTGCATGTTGATCGCGAGCTGCCGCTTGAATCCCATCCCGAATGCAAGGAGCACGATAATGGCCACGGTTCCCCAGACGATGCCGAAAATCGTGAGGAAGGTCCGGAGCTTCTGCGCCCGCAGATCGTGGATAAATTCCTTGATGACGGTCCCGAGACTGTCCATTACTCTATCTTCTTCGCGGGCTTCTCCAAGACTTCGTCCCCTTCTTTCAGTCCCTCAAGAACCTCCACGTTGATCGCATCGCTGAGCCCTGTCTTGATCAGCCGATCTTCGTTCTTTCCGGCACCGAGAGAGACCTTCACGAAGGCGGAATCGTTCCGGAACGTGACCACGCGCTCCGGGATCACCAGCACGCTGTCCTTCTGGCGGATGATGACATTCGCATTGGCTGAATAACCGGCGCGCAGCGTACTGTTGCTCGACTTCGGAACGACAATCTCGATGGGAAAAACGGTGGCGTTTTCCTTCTTGTCGGCCTTGAGTGAAATTCTCGTGAGCGTGCCCATGATCTTGTCCGTCGGGAGCGCCCCCACCTTAATCTCCGCCCCCATCCCCTCCCGGAGCTTGCCCACATCGATCTCGTCAACAGTTCCCTTGAAAATCAGGTGTTCCATGTTCGCCATTTTCATAAGGACCGTCCCTTCCTGGTAGGACGTCAGGGGCGTCACCGGGTCGCCCACTTCCACGGTTTTCTTCAGAACAAAGCCGTCGATGGGCGCCTTGACGATCGACTCGATGTTCGTCCCGCCGATCTGCACCTTCCCGCTTTCGAGGAGTTCGAGGCGTTCCCGGCTCAGGCTGAGACGGAGCTGGGTTTCATCATATTTCTGCTGGAAATCTTCATACTCCTTGAGAGAGGCGAGCTGCTTCTGCCGCATCGATTCCTGCCGCACGCGTTCCCGTGCGACGTTGTCCATCTCGACCTGCGCAAGTTGCAGATTTCTCTTCGCCTCGGCGAGTTCGAGCGGTGTGGGGTCCGGCTTCACTTCCAGGAGCGGCTGCCCCGCCTTCACGTAGGTGCCCGCATCCGCGAAAATCCTTTTGACAGCTCCCGAGACTTTGGATTTGACGGAAATCTCGAATTCCGGCTCGATCGTGCCGACGGCAAGGGCCTTGTCCACGATATTCCCCCGGGTGACCTTGATCTTCTGGAGCGATGCGTCATCCTTTTTGGCGGTTCCGCCAAATATCAGGAATCCAGCGCCCGCGAGGACCACGACGCCGATGGACGAGAAGAGGATCTTTTTTTTCATTGCGTGAACTCCGGTAGAAGAACGGGGGGTGAAACGGGGTAAGGACCTCTCTTTTGTACGTCCCGCAGGGGCTTTTGTTGCGGCTGTGGGACCCGGCCGCCGGGCATCCCCGTGCACGAGGATGCCCGGAAGGAGGGAGAATGCGGGGGGACTTACCTGGTTTCAAGAACGTTGTGATACACGAGCCCGGCCAGCGCGCCGCCGATCAACGGTCCGACCCAGTAGAGCCAGAGGTTGTCGAGTCCGCCGCCGAGAAGCGCAGGACCGAGATGCCGGGCGGGGTTCATCGCCGCTCCCGTGATGGGACCTCCCACGAGGATATCGAGAGTGACCGTCAGACCGATAAACAACCCGCCGACTTTCGGCGCCCGTTGATCGATCGCGGTGCCGTACACAACGAATGCAAGGAAAAACGTCAGGACTGCTTCGGTCACGAGCCCCTGTCCGAGGCCGATTCCCGCTCCGAGTGCCGGCGTGCCCATGTTGACAGCCGCCAGCGCCGGCGCCGGGATAGCAAGAGTGATCATGAACGCCGCGAAAATCGCGCCGGCACATTGGACGAGCATATAGCCGAGCGCGCCGCGCGCATCAATCTTCCCCCCGACAAGAGCGGCGATCGTGACAGCCGGGTTCAGGTGTCCGCCGCTGATCGCGGCGGTGGCGCTGACCATCACCGCAATCGTCAGACCGTGTGCCAGCGCGATGCCGACGAGCCCCGCGCCGCCATGCGTAATGCCGTCGACGGCGATCGCCCCCACGCCGACGAAGATCAGTGCAAATGTTCCGATAAACTCTGCAACAAGGGGTCGCACGTTCATGCATTCCTCCGGGAGTGAGTGTCGGTCCATGGTATCGGTTTTTCGCAATTTAAGCAATTGATTTTGAGGCCGGTGGCATGTACCATGAACTCTCGAGGAAGAGCCACCGGCGGGGACGCCGGTGCCACTACAATGGGAAGGATGAGACAACACTGTGGGACTTTCGTTACCGCTCGCTGATTTCCATCCGATCGTGCGTACATGGTTCCAGCGCACGTACGGAGAGCCGAGTCCCCCCCAGGCTCTCGGTTGGCCGGCGATCTCCTCCGGGAAAAACACCCTGATTCTTGCCCCGACGGGCTCCGGCAAAACGCTTGCGGCATTTCTCTGGGCAATCAACCACCTCGTCGAACAGCACCTGCACGAGCCACTCCCGCGGGGGGTCCGCATTCTCTACGTCTCCCCTCTCAAGGCGCTCAACAATGACATCGGGAGAAACCTTGAAGGGCCGCTGGCAGGCATCGCTGCGGAGGCACGCAGTGCGGGGCTCGATCTCCCTCCCATCACGACTGCCGTACGCACCGGGGATACGCCGCAGTCACGCCGTACCGCCATGGCGAAGCACCCCCCGGACATTCTGATCACCACGCCTGAATCGCTCTACCTGATGCTGACGTCGAAGTCGGCGCGTCCCATGTTCCGGACCGTCCAGTTTGTGATCATCGATGAGATCCACTCTCTCTGCAGTAACAAGCGGGGCGTGCACCTGTCGCTCTCCCTCGAACGGCTTCAGGAACTCGCCGAACAGGAGTTTGTGCGCATCGGGCTTTCCGCCACGCAGCGGCCGCTCGAGCGGATCGCAGCGTTTCTCGGGGGCCGGACCCGCGACGGGGAAGGGTACCGGGACCGGCCTGTGTCGATTATCGACGCCGGCAGGCGGAAAGAAATGGATATGCGGGTGGTCTGTGCGGCCCAGGATTTCTCGCTCCTGCGGCAGGAGGGGATCTGGTCGCTCATATTCGCCGAGCTTCTGGAGCTGATTCGTTCCCACACGACCACGCTTGTGTTCGTCAACAACCGCCGGCTGGCGGAGCGCGTGGCGGCTGCACTGAATGAAGAAGTGATGGTGAAGGTTGAAGAGTCATCCACCGCGGTCAATCTGCGCGCGGTGCCGCGGAGGACGGACTGGGATACGGGTGAGGCCCCGCTTGTCCAGGCGTATCACGGCAGCATGTCGCGGACGGCGCGGGAACAGATGGAGGCGGACCTGAAAGCGGGGAAACTGCGCGCGTTGATCGCAACCTCCTCCCTTGAACTCGGCATCGATATCGGGAGCATTGATCTCGTGGTGCAGCTCCAGTCTCCCAAAGGCGTCGCACGCGGGCTGCAGCGGATCGGCCGTTCCGGCCACCTCGTCACGGCCACCAGCAAAGGCCGCATTTTTCCCACGCACCGCGAGGACCTGGTCGAGGCGGCGGTGGTCGGCCGGTCGATGGAGGAACATGACGTCGAAGAGACCGAGATCCCGGAAAACTGCCTCGACGTGCTCGCGCAGCAAATTGTCGCGATCGTCAGCGTGGAAGAACGGGATGTCGACGGGTTGTTCGTGCTTGTGCGGCAATCACACTGCTACCGCACGCTCGCCCGCACGCTTTTTGACGGCGTCATACAGATGCTTGCCGGGAGATACACCGATCAGGCGTTCAGAGAGCTCCGTGCGAGAATTTCCTGGGACAGGGTCAACGGGATCCTGCGGTCACTGCCGGGTAGCGGCCAGCTGGCGGTGACCAGCGGAGGGACGATAGCCGACCGGGGGTATTTCGGTGTGTACCTTCCGGATGCAACGACAAAGGTCGGTGAAGTGGACGAGGAGTTTGTCTACGAATCACGGGTCGGGGATACGTTTATACTCGGCTCGAGCGTGTGGCGTATCACGTCGATTGATGCCAGCCGGCTCTCCGTGGAGCCCGCGCCGGGGCAGCCCGCCCGGATGCCGTTCTGGCGGGGTGAAGGGATCGGGCGTTCGTATGCGCTGGGACTGAAAGTCGGCGCATTCCGTCGCGACCTCGCGGAACGCGCCGAGGATCCCGGCTGCCTGTCGTACCTGAAGGCCGCATATCCCGTCGACGGCCGCGCCGCCTGGAACATCCGGGAATACCTCCGGAAGCAGGCGGCCGCAACCGGCGTGGTGCCAAGCGACCGGCTTCTGCTGGTGGAAGGATTCCGTGACGAGATCGGTGATCCCCGGCTCATCGTTCATTCCTCATTCGGCAGAAGAGTCAACGGACTCCTGGGACTGGTCCTTGCGCACCGTCTCCAGGCCCTGACGGGGGTCGCGCCGCAAATGCTCTACAACGATGACGGGATCCTCCTCCGTTGTGCCGACGCTGACTCCCTCCCCCTCGGCCTCCTTGACGGGATCACGGCTACGGATGCGCGTGCCATCGCACTTGACGAAGTGCTCTCCTCGCCGCTGTTCGGAGGGCAGTTCCGGCAGAACGCCGCCCGCGCGCTGCTCATGCCGAAAACGGATCCCGGCCGGCGGACGCCCCTCTGGCTGCAGCGGTTGCGTGCGGGGGACCTTCTCCAGATTGCACGGCGGTATGACGATTTCCCGATCGTCATCGAGACCGTACGCGAAGTGCTTCATGACGTTCTCGATTTCGATCACTTTCTCGACGTTGTGCGCGGCATCGAATCCGGCGCGATAGCGGTCTCGACCGTCCTGACGGAGATGCCCTCGCCATTCTCGGCCAGTCTCCTGTTCGACTTCATGGCCGTGTACATGTATGAATCGGACCAGCCGAAGGAAGACCGGCAGACCCAGTACCTTGCGATCAACCGGGAGATACTGGCGGAGATCGTCGATCTCGATGCTCTCCCGCCATTGATCCGGCCGGAGGCCATTGCGCAGGTGGAGGGACAGCTTCAGCACACCGCGGACGGGACGCGGGCCCGATCGCCCGAGGAATTGATGGAAATCCTGGTCCGCATCGGAGACCTGAGTGATGACGAAATCGCAGCCCGATGCGAGGGGGACGGGCGCGCCATGCTGCTCCTGCTGGCTGCGGACGGGCGTGCCGTGCGCCGGGAATTTCCTTCCGGACCCCGATGGATTGCAGGTGAAGATCGTGCTGCGTACGACGCCCTCGGGGAAGAGGCCGGCGCGGCCACTCTCATCGGGCGATTCCTCCGGAGCCGGGGCCCGGCAAGCACCGACCAGATCGCGGCGCGGTTCGGGACAACCCTCGAACGTGCTGAAGGCATCGCCCGCAGGCTGGAAGAGAGCCGTGAAATCGTGCGGGGACGCTTCCGGACCGGAGAAGGAATGACCCCGGGGGGAGACGAGTGGTGTTCCCGGACGGCGATGGAGCAGATGCACCGGAAAACGATTTCAATACTCCGGAAGGAAATTACACCATGCCCGGCTGCGGAGTTTACCCGGTTCCTCCTCTCCTGGAACGGCGTGGGGCGGGCCGGGTCGGATCTTCCATCCGTTCTTGGAAGGCTGCAGGGACTCCCCCTCCCCCCGGAGACGTGGGAGCGGGACATTCTGCGCGCCCGGATTTCATCGCTCACGTCGGAGCAGCTCACCGTGGTCACGTCATCGGGCGACGGCATCTGGGTCGGCACCCCTGCCGGGCGCATCCTTTTCCTGTTCCGCGGAAACGGCACTCTGTTCCTCCCTCCGCTGGATGAGGCGGGGGAAAATCGCGTGGACGGGGCAGCGCGCGTCCTGGATTTTCTGGAACGGCATGGTGCATCATTCTTCGGAGATATCAGGGAAGGCACGCGGCTCTCTCTCGCCTCGATGAACAACGCCATCGCACGGTTGTTCTGGAGCGGGAAAGTGACCAACGACGTGTTTGCGGAGGTGATGGGAGTCAAGCGGCCGCCGCGCGCAGAGAGCGCGGAGGAGGCGGGCCGGATCGAAATCGTCGACCCGCGCCATGCCCCGCTCCGCGGAAGAATCATGCAGTCTGCACGCAAGGCGTTCCGGCAGGTCCCGGGATGGTCCGGGCGGTGGTCGCTTGTGCACACAACCGGCGTCATGGGACCGGATGCTGCGCCGGAAGAGCGGGCCGAAGCGCAGGCACGCCAGCTGCTGGAACGTTACGGAATCGTCGCGCGTGAATTCCACCGTCGCGAAGAGATGCTCCCGTGGCCGGCGCTCGCGGCATACATGCAGGGGATGGAGCTGCGCGGAGAAATACGGAGGGGATACTTTGTTGAGGGGCTTTCCGGAATGCAGTATGCCCTTCCCTCTGCCGTGGACGAGCTCAGGCGCATGCGCAGCCTGCGGCCGGATGGCCGCGTCGTCCTGCTGAACTCCTGCGACCCTGCCAATCCCTACGGAGCGGGGGCCAGCCTCCCGCTGCCGGGGGGAACCGGCACCGTGCCGCGGTTCTCCAGGGTCGCCGGCACATTTATCGCCTTTGCGGAGGGAACGCCCATCCTCCTCATCGAATCGTATGGCAGCCGGCTGCGGACGATCGGATCGCCTCTGCCGGATGCTCTCCACACCGCCCTGGCACAGTTGGTCGGCATGCTGCGTCTCCCGGCGCACAACCGTCCGTTCCGTGAGATCGTCGTCGAGTATTGCGACGACCAGCGTCCCGCCGACAGCACCCTCGGGCCCGCCCTCCAGAGCCTCGGGTTCGTGCGCGACAAGAACCAGACCATGCGCCGGGACGCGTTCGGATGACCCGGTTGATTATCCCTCCTACCCTTGATACATTGAACCCCCGAGGAGGGTCCGCTGTATGAGTGATACCCAGAAGCGCTTCGAGCGGCTTCGCCACAACGTTCTCACCGAAACACTCACCGACGACGAGTTCTCCGCATTCCGCGATGAATTCGCAGAACATCATTTTGCCCCGGGCGAAATCATCCTCGAGGACGATTCCGAAGGCGACGAGCTCCACCTGATCGTCGAGGGGCGGGTCCGCATTACCAAGGCGTCCGGCCAGGGGCCGGAGACGCTTCTTGCCCTCCTGCACGCCGGGGACTTCTTTGGAGAACTGGAACTGATTGACGGCCGGCAGCGGGCAGCGCGCGTCACGGCCGTTGAAGCATGCGTCACCTTTTCGATCCACCGCACAGCCTTCGAACGCCTCCTCCGCGGCAACTCCGCCCTCTCCTACCGCCTCCTGCAGGTGCTGAGCATCCGGCTCCGCACCGTGGATCATCATTTCGTCCGGGAAATGGAACGCCTCCAGGGCCAGTCGGGCCGTGAGATCCACAATCTCCGTCATCTGATCGAGGCCGCGAAGGTTCTCAATTCGACCCTCGACCTGGACAAACTCCTGGCAGTGATTCTTGAAACGGCGCTGGGGCTCGTGGACGGCGAACGCGGCACCGTGTATTTGCTTGACCGCGAACGTCAGGAACTCTGGTCGCGCGTCCTCAAGGGGGGTGAGCACATTGAAATCCGGCTTCCCACCGGCAGCGGCATTGCGGGATACGTTGCCGCGACAGGTGATACGCTGAACATCCCGGACGCCTATTTCGACCCCCGCTTCAACCCCGAAATCGACAAGAAGAGCGGTTACCGGACGCGCTCGATACTGTGCATGCCGATGAAGAACAAGGATGGCGTGATCGTCGGAGTGTTCCAGCTCCTGAACAAGCGCACGGGTCCTTTCCGTGAGGAGGATGAGGATATCCTGAGTGCGCTCTCGGTGCATGCGGCCATCGCGCTTGAAAATGCGCGGCTGCACGAGCAGGAGCGTCAGAAGATCGCCATGGAAAAGGACCTCATGGCCGCCCGCGAAGTCCAGATGATGTTGATTCCCAAGCGGGTGCCGGAACGCTCGGGATACGATTTTGCGGCGTCAACAATCCCGGCGCGGGAGGTGGGGGGCGATCTGTATGATTTTATCGTCCGTAACGACAGCGAGCTTGCCGTGTGCCTGGGAGACGTCTCCGGCAAGGGACTCGCCGCTTCGCTCCTCATGGCAAACGTCCAGGCGACATTGCGCGTCCAGGCCAAGGCGGACGGGACCGCGGCGATGTGCGTCCGCAGGACCAACACACTCTTGTTCCAGTCGACGGGGATGGAGAAGTTCGTGACGCTCTTCTATGCAGTGCTCGATACAAAGGCGGGTGCGCTCACGTACAGCAATGCCGGGCACGAACGCCCGTTCCTCATGAACCGGGAGGGTACCGCGCGGCGGCTGGATGCGGGCGGCATCGTTCTCGGCATCCTCGAAGATTTCGCGTACGCGGAGGAGCGCGTGCGCTTCGGATCCGGGGATCTGTTCGTGGTGTTTTCGGACGGGATTTCGGAAGCGGTCAACGGCATGGACGAGCAATTTGGCGAGCAGCGGATCGAGGGGGTCTTACGAGAGCAAAGGCACGCGACCGCCGCTGAAATCAGGGACCGCCTGATTGCCGCGGTCCGCTCGCATGCCGGAGGGGCGCCCCAGGCGGATGATATTACGTTGGTGGTGATTAAGCACAACTAAGAAGAAAAGGCACCGGCGGGGACGCCAGTGCTACTACAAGCCACCGGCGGGGACGCCGGTGCTACTACAAGCCACCGGCGGGGACGCCGGTGCTACTACGGATGTTTTTCGGCGACAAACCACGTCTTCACTTTCCCCATCCCCGGATTCTGCGTGAAGCTGAAGTCCCTGCTCTCGCGCACGGCAAAACCCGCTTCCCCCAGCAATTGTCGGACGACGTCCGAAGGATAGTACCGCTCGCGGACGGTCTCGGTTGACCGGTGTTCCCCGTTCCCCTCCCGCAACAGCAGCGTCACCATGCTTGCCGCCATGCGCTCCTTCCGGTCATAGGAATTCTCCAGCGTCATGGTAAACTCGTCGTGCGTGACGGTATCCGTCCTGGTCCAGAGCTGCGTGTAACACAACTCGTTGTTCAGGTCAAATATGAACCAGCCGCCGGGGACAAGAGCCTCACGGACGGAACGGAAGGCGGCCAGGAGGTCGTCGGCGGTCAACAGGTGATTCAGGCTGTCGAAGAAGGAAGTCGCCAGTCCGACCTGCCGGGGGAGGCGGAACGAGCACATGTCGTGCTGAAGAAACACCGCCGCGGGAACGCGCATCGCGAGTGCCTTCGCCGAGGCACAGGCGATCATCCCCCCGGACGCATCGATCCCGAACACCTCCCATCCCCGCCGTGCCATCAGGAGGGCGAGCGTGCCCGTACCGCAGGCGACATCCACCATGCTGGTGACCGCCACGCGGCGGGTGCGGAGAGAACCAAGAAGCCGGGGGAAGATGAGTTCGCTGAAACTCTTCCCGTAGGTCGATTGCCAGCGGTCGTACACGGCCGGGAGGATACTGTACCCGGCACTCATAGGGGCCGGATCACGGAGTCGGGACGGAATGCGGTACGCTGACGGGGGCCCCGCTCTTCATGACATTGATGAAGTCGCGGAAGAGATAGTCGCTGTCATGCGGGCCGGGAGACGCTTCGGGGTGATACTGGACGGAAAACACCGGGAGCTCCCGGTGCCGGAAACCTTCGTTCGTGTTATCGTTCAGATTCGTGTGTGTGATTTCCAGGAGGGCAGGATTGAGCGTGGCGGGATCGACGGCAAACCCGTGGTTCTGCGACGTGATCTCGATTTTGCGCGTGACGTGGTTTTTCACCGGGTGGTTCGCACCGCGGTGGCCGAATTTCAGTTTGAATGTTCTGGCACCGAGGGCCAGCGCCAGGAGCTGGTGCCCGAGGCAGATGCCGAAGATGGGGACCTTTCCCACCAGAGCACGGATATTCCGGATCGCAATGCCGACGGCGGCGGGGTCGCCGGGACCGTTCGAGAGGAACACGCCGTCCGGTTTCATGGCAAGCACATCCGAGGCGGGATAGGACGCCGGGACGACCGTTACAACGCAACCGTAGAGCACGAGCCGCCGGAGTATGTTCCTCTTGATGCCATAGTCGTAGGCGACAACCTTGAAGCGCCGGTCCCCGGTGTCCGGGGTGCCGGAAACGGGGAGGGCGAAGGGCGTGGTGTCCAGTGCGTCCCAGCTATACGGCCGGTCGCAGGTGACCTTCGTGGCAAGGTCGAGTCCGGTCATGAGGGGCGATGCCTCCGCTTTCTTGAGGAGGCTCTTTCCGTCGAGGTCGACCGTCGAGATTACCCCTCTCAGAGCCCCCTCCGTCCGTATCATCTTCGTGAGCATCCTGGTATCTATCCCCTGGAGCGCGATGATATTGTGCTCCCGCAGCCATGCTCCAAGACTGGATGTCGCCCGGAAGTTGCTCGGGTGGTCCAGGTACTCCCGGACGATCACCCCGCTCACTTGCGGACGCGATGATTCAATATCTTCGGGGTTGACGCCGTAATTGCCGATGAGAGGATACGTGAGGGTGACAATCTGGCCGCTGTAGGAGGGATCGGTGAATATCTCCTGATACCCGCTCATACTTGTGTTAAATACGACCTCCCCTGCCACCTCTCCCGGAGCACCGAACGCTTCTCCGTTGAATACCTCTCCATTTTCAAGCGCGAAACATGCCTTCATTGTCAGATTTCTGTCGATGTCTGGATGTTACTATGAGGACGAATCATTAAGTCGCGGATTTCCATTCCACGTCGCAAGGCATTAGATTACATAGACTTATATGCAATCGATAAAGCGAAGATCGAGGTCAATGGCGCTGTGGACAACTATGTGGATAATCTCTGCGCTTTCAGTAGCCAAGAGCCACTCCCTCTTCTCTTGGGTCAGGACCTCCCAGAAACATCCCACTGGCCGGGTCAATCATCAGAGCCTGCGCTCTGGCAGTCCATGGGACCTCGACGAGCTTATATCCCATGCTCCCGAGGGCTCGGAGCACATCCGCGACAAGGCCGTGCCTGTCGTACAAGAGTGAATCGGGCTCCCACTGATGATGGGTCCGGGGCGCATCGACGGCCTCCTGTATGTTCATATCGAAATCGATCACGTTGGAGATGATCTGTGCAACCGTCGTAGGAATTCTGCTTCCTCCCCGCCCACCGAGGGCCAAGAACGGCTTACCGTCTTTCAGGACGATCGTAGGGCTCATAGAACTGAGCATTCGCTTCCCCTGTGCGATGGCATTGGGTTCTCCTCCCGGCAGGCCATAGATATTTACCGCCCCGGTTTTGACGCTGAAGTCATCCATCTCGTCATTGAGAAAGAACCCTGCGCCGTCGACGAGATCCTTGCATCCGAAGAGTTCGTTCAGCGTAAATGTCACGCTGACGACATTCCCCCACCGGTCCGCCGTACAGAAGTGCGTTGTCTCCCTGTGATCCCGCAGGGCGCCGGGAGCAACGGAGCGGCTGGCAGTGGCGTGGAGGCTGTCCCACCCCTGCACCCGGGCCGATGCATATTCTTTCGAAAGGAGCAACTTCAAAGGAACCGGAACGAAATCAGGGTCGCCCAGATATGCTGCCCGGTCGGCGAAAGCGCGCTGGGAGGCTGACGCAAGAACGTGGATTGCACGCGACGAGTTCCATCCCATCGCCCTCAGATCAAACTTCTCAAGATAATTGAGGATCTGAATCAGTGTTGCACCGCCGCCCGACGGAGGGCTTGCGGTAACAATGTCAAAGCCCCTATACGTCCCATGGAGCGGGGGCCGCTCGACGGTATGATAGCCGGTGAGATCCCCTTCCGTGATGATGCCGCCATGGCGGCGCATCTCCCCGATGATGCAACCGGCAACAGAGCCTCCATAGAATCCCCCCGATCCCCGTTCGGCAATCAGGCGGAGCGTCCGCCCCAGGTCGGGTTGCCGGAGCGTATCCCCGAAGCGGAGCGAGCTTCCGGAACGGGCAAACACTTTCATCGTTGAGGGGAACCGGGAGAGTCCCGGCCATTCCTCCGCCAGCGATGCAGCGAGGCGGTCGCTAACCGAAAAACCTCCTTCGGCGCACCGAAGGGCTGGACCGATAATCTGTTGCCGGTCCATTGTACCGTACGCATCGAGCGCGTGAAGGAGCCCTGCCACTGTCCCCGGAACTCCGGCCGCGAGGGGCCCCAGAAGACTTTTCTCCGTCAGGGGGTTGCCACCCGCATCGAGATACATGTCGCGGCGCGCGGCACCGGGGGCGGTCTCGCGGAAGTCTATCATGGTCGACGACCCGTCCGCGCGGTGCAGGATCATGAATCCCCCTCCGCCGATGTTCCCGGCTTCGGGATACGTCACTGCAAGGGTAAAGCCGCAGGCGACCGCGGCGTCAACCGCGTTTCCTCCCCGCATGAGGACCGAGAGGCCTGCGGCTGACGCAAGCGAATCGGCGGACACCACCATACCGTGGCGTGCCTTGAGCGGATGGCGGGACGCCGCCGGACCGGCAGCAACCGCACAGAAGGTAGCAGCGAGGATCAGGCCGAGGAAGCGGAGTGTCCGGTCTGACCTGGCGGCGGTGGCCTTAGAACGGCAGAGGCTCTTCATTCG
>JBGPYM010000299.1:0-3482 GCA_041493205.1 Bacteroidota bacterium | reverse complement strand
GTAGTACCACGCCGCAAGCGTCCGCACCTTCTGGCTCTCGTCAAACCTCGCCGCCTGCTTCACCGCAAATGCCCCCCGTCCATCCCCGATCCGGCTGAGCGCCAGCGCCGCCACGATCCTGCATGATTCCTCCCCGTCATGAAGCATCCGCATCAGCGGTATCACCGCCTCCTTCGCCCGTGCCTCGCCCAATACAAATGCAGCTTCCTGCATCTCGCAGGGGTCGCTGCTGTTCAGGCGTGATACCAGCTTTTTGACGACCGCCTCGCGGTCTGTCGACTGGCTCAGCTCCTCCTCAATGCCCGCCAGCGCCGGCACTGCTGCCGCCCCGATCAGCGCCGCGGAAATCACCAGCGCGCGAATCACTCCGGTTGCTCCCTTCATAACACCCTCCTTTGTGGGTAAACATCTTGTACAGGGACAGGGGTCCCTGCCTGTCAAACCGTTCTATGCATGTGGATACGCAACTCCCTCCCCGCCGGTTGCTGATTTGCGACCACCCGGCCCGTCGCCGTCATGAACCGTCCGATGCGCACGATTGTAGTAGCACCGGCGTCCTTGCCGGTGGTTCTTGCCCAGCCATCTGCACCGGCGTCCCTCCCTCGGATCTCAATTGACAATTGTCCATTCGATCTCTCCTCTGCGTCGTCTTATCGCGAGGTTGGCCCGACTCATCGATCCCGGCGCCCGTTCTGTCAGACTTTCGTTGTCCGGACGCCTGACCGAACGTACTATGAGTCCAGACGCTGACACAGATATATCCATCACAAAGGAAAGGAGACCGCCGGGAATCGTTGCTACGCCTTTCTATCGTTTCCACATTTGCTCTTCACGCTGTCCGCAGTGAGTTCCCGCGTCCCGCCCTGCCCGGGGGCCGCGGAATGCCATACCCTGTCCAATGACGACTAGGAGGAATACTATGGTTCGCAGAATGATGATCGCGCTTCTCGTGACGCTCGCCGTTCCATCGGTCCTGCTCGCGTCAGGCAAGATCCGGGGCAAGGTCGTCGACAAGGAAACGGCCGAAACCCTCGTCGGGGCGACCGTGACCGTCGACGGGACGTCACTCGGAGCGACCGCCGACCGGAACGGGGAATACATCGTCCTCAATGTCCCGGCAGGCGTGTACTCCGTGAAAGCGAAATTCGTCGGCTATGCCGCACTGACGATCGCGAATGTCCGCGTTAATAACGACCTGACGACCACCATCGACTTCGCGCTCTCGGTGGAGGCGGTGACCCTCCAGACGGTGGAAATCGTGGCGGAACGGCCGCTCGTGAACAAGAATGCTACGAATGCCGTCCGCATCAGCACGAGCGAGGACATCGCGGGTATCCCCGTCCGTGGCATCAACAATATTCTGGCGATCACACCCGGTGTCGTCGTGCAGGATAATACCGTGTACATCCGCGGTGGCAGGCAGGATGAGGTAGGGTACTACCTCGAAGGAGTGCCGGTCAATAACGCCATGTACGGCGGCCGGGCGGTGAACCTGGTGCAGGATGCTATCGAGGAAATCCAGGTGCAGGCGGGCGGGTACAATGCCGAGTTCGGCGGCGCAAACGCCGGCATCATCCAGCAACAGCTCAAGAGCGGCACCTCGACCTGGAAGGGAAGCGCCCAGTACATCACGGACAATATGGGGTTCAGCCCCAAGAGCAAGGCTTTCGACGGCAATAAAAGGCTCGGCTCATACTGGTTTGGATACAATGATTTCACGGGGAGCGTGAGCGGCCCGGTCTTCAGCGATAAGGTCCGTCTCTTCGGTCTCTTCAGCTATCTCTACCAGCGCGATCAAACCCCCCAGCCGTATCCTGGCATTAACCTGGGGCCGCTGGTCGGGCAAACCGGCGACACGGTCAACCTGACGTACCCCGCCGGCCCGCTGCTGAAAAATCCCCGGCAGGATTACACCTATACGGGAACCGTCACAGTGGACCTGTCCCCGATCACCGCACGGTTCGGTGGGACGTTTACCACCACGACCCAGTTTAGCCAGTATAACTCGCATCGGAACGCAGGAGCGATCTCAAACATCTACGACGTCGGCAGGGTCGAAGAGATCGATCAGACGAACGGTGCGGGGAGCGTCAAGCTCACGCATCTGGTGAGTCCCGCAACCTACTATGAGCTTTCCGGGGGCTACTTCGTCCAGACGCAAAGCAACCTCGACCCGATCCTGCGCGACAATTTCCTCGGGTACGGCGATAGCGTCGTCAATGCGCAGGCAGGCGTGGTCTGGCAGCGTACCGCCAACGATATCGCAAGCGGTCAGATCGGACGGTACCTGCGCCCAACACGGAAAGTCCTGTACGATTTTGTGTTCAATGCCCCCGGCGATGTGCTCGCGGGGTACCAGAAATTCAAACGCGAAAACATCTCTCTCGCCGCTGCACTCGTGACGCAACTCGGGTCGGAACATTCGATCAAGGTGGGAGGGGAGTTCCAGCGCCACACCATCCGCGGCTATAGCTGGAATAACGACGGCGTCTTCTCGCTCGCCGGACTCCTGGCGAACAACGCGGCCCTGGCAGCCGGCGATCCCAATAAGGTGACGCCGGAGCAGATCATGATCAACGCCGGCGTCAACAACTTCGGCTACGACGTCTTCGGGAATCCTACATCGGTGGGCGGCCTCTATGGGGCAAAACACCCTATCTTTGCCGCATTTTATACGCAGGACAAGATCGAATTCAAGGACCTCGTGGTCAATATCGGGCTCCGGTACGACTACATCAACACCGACAACTATACCCTCGTCGATCTTTCGCGCCCCGAGCTGTCGATCAATCCGTTCAGCGGTGCGATCAATCCGTCCGGACTCGCAAAAGTCCCCAGCTTCCAGGCCATCAGCCCGCGCGTGGGACTCTCGTTCCCCGTGACCGACCGGACGGTCTTCCATACGCAGTTCGGACAGTTCGTCCAGCAGTCCCGGCTGCGGGACATGTACCAGGGTCTCTATCTGACGGCGGCGAATATCCGCGGCGGACTCTTTATCAGCGTGCCCGTCGGGTTCGACGTCCGTCCGACCCGGACGACCCAGTATGAAATCGGCTTCACCCAGCAGATGGGTGAAAACGCCTCCTTCGACATCACCGGCTTCTATAAGGACATCAAGGATCAGGTGGTCTATGAGCAGGTGAATACCGCCCCCGGATCTCCCCTGGGCGCCTATTACGTCTTCACGAACGGCGACTTCGCCACCACGAAGGGCGTGGAGGTGACGTTTAACCTCCGGCGCCAGAAACGGCTGCAGGCCAACGCTTCGCTCTCGTTCCAGGATGCGCGCGGTACCGGCTCGTTCCCCAATTCCAACAGGGGAATCGTGGGCGCGCCCCTCGACGGGACGACGATCTTCAAGCCGCAGTACGTCAACCCGCTCGAATACAACAATTCGATCCGGGGAAGCGTGAACCTCGACTACCGCTTCGCGCAGGGTGAAGGAGGATCTGTCCTGGAACAACTCGGCGCCTCACTGCTCT
>JBGPYM010000032.1:0-17895 GCA_041493205.1 Bacteroidota bacterium | reverse complement strand
GTCTCCCCTCCCTTTCTGTTTGCGACGCTGATACTCCACCAGGACTTTCTGCGACGCGAGGGAGTCTGCCTTCCACCGCGTGTACATGTCGGCGAGGAGCGTCGAGGCCGCTCCAAGATCGGGTTTCATCGCAATCACCATGCGCAGCCGGCTGATGCCGTCGTCTGCACGCCCCTGTTCCGCCTCCATCTGCGCGAGGGCGATCTGCGCCGACCAGAGGTCGGGCTGGAGGGCAACGGCGGTCCGGAAAGATTCCTCTGCGCGTTTCCGCTGACCGACTGCCTGGCGGGCGAGACCGAGACTGAGGTGGCTTCGCGATGAGAGCGGATCGAGGTTCACCGCACTTTCCAGGATCACTCCGGCCCGCGCAATGTCGCCCTTCCGCAGGAAGGCAAGCCCCTGTCCGACCGCGTTCGTCGCCTCAGGTCGGACGAAGTGAATGCGCGATGCGTCGAAGGGGAACACTTCCATGAGTTCATCGTCAGGATTTCCTCTGCGGAACACCGGGTTGACGTTCACCACCTCGTACCAGTTGCGCAGGACCGCCAGATACGTGACATGCTTCCGTACACAATACGAGGGGAGCGAGTCGAGCTGTCGAACAAACGGGATAAACCCGGGATCGACGAGCCCGGCGATGTCAACAATCCGCCTTCCAGAATAGAATCCGATCGCTCCGATGTCGTGGGTCGCGACCACCGCATCGGCGGGCGTGTTCTCCCGGATCCACCGCGCAGTGGCGACCTGAAGATCTCTGACATGCCCGCAGGCGCCCGTGTACTCGCGGGCCAGAGCGGAATCCCTGATGATGAACTGCACAACGACAATGAGAGCAAGAGCACCGGACACCCCAACCACCGCTCCACGGTTGCGCACCTGCTGCTCCCATCGACTGCGCATCCAGTCGATGGCGGCGTGCCCCCCTGTCAGGGCCAGGATCAGGACGGGAGGAATCACCGGCATGAGGTAACGTCCCTGTTGATACAGGTAGGGGAGTTTCAGTCCGAATGTGAGAATCATCCCCGCACACCACACCAGAAGCACCAGGCGTAACGTGCCCTGCCGGGTCATCGTGTCCCTCACTGCCACCACACACCCTGCGAGCGCGAGAGGCGCCACGATCAGAAAATGATGACCTCCGAGGAACTCTGCCAGGTCGGAGAAAAACGCTCCCTGTTCCGGGTAGTAGTAGCCCAGCTTCGCTGCAACGGAATTGGGGAGAAGGGTTCCCGAAAGGAGAAGGTTCATCAGCACATAGGGAGCGACGCACCCGGCGAGGATTCCCAGAGGCATGCGCGTCCGTGTCCAGAGCGACCGGACAAAGACGTTCGCCGCAATGTTTTCGCCGGAGGCGTTGTCCCGGAGATTGGCCATGAGCGCCCCGATGCCCAGCGCCAGCATGAGCAGGAGAGCCTCAGGACGAACCCAGAAGAGCAGGCCACAGCTGAGCGCCAGAAGGTTCCATCGTCCGGTTGCAAAATAATAGAAGCATGCAAGCATCCCTGCTATGAACAGGGTCGTTTCCATCCCGGAGAGGGCCGCCCATTGCATGCGGGGTTCGAGGAGAAACAGCACTAACCCGGTCAACGCCGCGGCAGGTGACCCTGGGAAGAGGTGCAGGCAGAGCCGGTAAAAGAAGAACGCCGCAACGGCGAAAAAGAAGAGTCCGAGTGAATAGCTGAGGATCATCTCGTCGGACGTGAGAAAGAACCCCGCGGCGAGCATCAACGTGTAAAGCGGCGACGTGGAGCCTGCGGTCACCGCCTCGTGCCTATTAAAGGAGTATGTGCCGGTGTCGTGCAGATTTCGGGCGAACTGAAGATGTATCCATGGATCATCGAGGGGGAACCCGGGCCCGCCGTTGACCTTCCAGGCATCGGCAAGCAGCCAGCAGGTCCACGCCGTGCCGAGGAGAATGAGGAAGAGAGCGATACGGCCCGGGTGGCGGACTTCGGGGCGGGTCATGCGTGCGGTATTGTCATCCGGAGTCAGAGGGAGAGCCCCGCATCGGCAGGAACTGAAAAGGGGGAGATCATGCCGCGCGTGAGCCTGAGGTTTCCCACATAGGCAATCATTGCCCCGTTATCCATGCAATATTCGAGCCGTGGCGTGTACACGCGAATTCCCGCCCGGGCGGCCTCTGCACTCATGCGGGCACGGAGCGCGGAGTTTGCCGAGACCCCTCCCGCCAGGCAGATCGTCCGCGTGCCGGTGTGCGATGCCGCGGCAAGGGTTTTTGCGGCGAGCACATCCACAACCGCCGCCTGGAAGCTGGCGCAGACATCCGCAAGCCGGCGCTCGTCCCAGAGCCGTGATGCCGCACCCTGCTCCCCGGCCCCTTCGCGGCGCAGATAATAAAGGACGGCAGTTTTGATTCCGCTGAAGCTGAAATCAAACGTTCCTTCTTCCAGATACGAACGCGGGAACCGTACTGCGGCAGGATTTCCCCCGGCAGCGAGCCGGTCGATGGCGGGGCCTCCAGGGTATCCGAGCCCCAGCATCTTGGCAACCTTATCGAACGCTTCACCTGCGGCATCATCCCGGGTCTGCCCAAGGAGTGTGTGCCGGAGGGGTTCTGTTACATGCACCAGCATCGTATGACCGCCCGAAACGATCAGAGAGAGGAAGGGATACCCGGGCGGTTCCTCCATCAGGAAATTCGAATACAAATGTCCTTCCATGTGGTTGATCCCCGCGAACGGTTTTCCCAGGCCGTAGGCAAGGGCCTTGCCGAAGCTGAGCCCGACGAGGAGGGCACCGACCAGACCCGGCCCCCTGGTAGCGGCGATCCCTCCGAGATCGGTGCGGGCCACCCCTGCCTTCCCGAGCGCCTCATCAACAACTTCGATAATGAGGCGCTGGTGCGCACGGGACGCGAGCTCCGGCACCACGCCGCCGTACTTTTCGTGCACGGACTGCGATGCAATGACGTTGGAGAGCACCCGTCCCTCGTCCACCACGGCGGCGGATGTCTCGTCACATGACGTTTCGATTCCAAGAACCTTCATTGCGGCGGCGCTTTCCCCCGTGATTCGCTATGGTACGCATTGCGCCTCTGAATTTCAAGGAACGGTTGCACAGAACTGTTTTTTTGATTATATTGAAAGCCTGATGTCTCATAGCCTGGATAGCAGCATGGCAAAAGTTTGTGATATTTGCGGGAAGAAGCCGGTCAGCGGAAACAATATCAGCCACGCCCACAACAGAACCCGCCGCCGCTGGTTGCCGAACCTCCAGGAGGTCCGTGCACGGGTGGACGGGCGGACGACACGCCTGACGGTCTGTACGAACTGCATCAAGTCGAACAAGGTGCTCAAGGTCGCATAAGCCCCTCATGCTTGCCGCGGCAGATTGCTCCCTCCCTGACCGCTCCAACGTTCCTCTCCTCCCGGGACCCGCGCATGCCAAGGCTTGAAGTCCAGCTCAACCTCCCCAATCAACTCACCCTGCTCCGGGTCCTGCTCACCCCGGTGTTCGTTGTCTTCGTGATGTCCTCGTCGCCGTTTTACCTCCAACTCTCGCTCGTTGTCTTTATCGTGGCCGCGCTGACCGACTGGTATGACGGCTGGATCGCGCGCAAGATGGGATACACGACACGCTGGGGCAAATTCCTGGACCCCCTTGCTGACAAGGTGCTTTCCTCCGCGGCCCTGCTGGCATTTGTCGGGCTCAACCTCATCGACGGATGGATGGTCTGGATCGTCATCATCCGGGATTTTCTGATCACGGGCCTCCGGACCTATGCGGAATACCTGGACAAGCCGATCATCACCACGAAGGGCGCCCAGGCGAAGACATTCGGCCAGTTCGTCGTGATCTATTACATCCTCATTCTCTACGTCGGACGCAGCATCCCGCCCTTGTACGGAGAGTTCGGTCCCACGATCGATACGCTGATGCATCCGCAGGTCCTCTTCGGCATGATGCTGACCGTGATGCTTTCCACCGTGGGGACGGGACTCGCATATCTGTTTGACAACAGGAAGGTCATCGGCGAACTTTATGAGCGGTTCCGGTCCCAACGATGAGCCCCCGCGGGACCGGCCGGTCCCGTTTATCACCCGCTGCATCGCCACCGGATTCTTCGCCGGTACGATACCATGGGCGTCCGGCACGTTCGGCACGCTGGTGGGACTCCTGCTGAGCCTCCTCCCTGGAATGCACGGCCTCCTCCTTCCCCTCATCGTCCTGTTTTTCTTCGTCGGTGTCTACGCGGCGGGAGCGGTCGCGCGTGCGGAGGGAGGCCGGCTGACGAGGAGTGCCGCTGCCGCGAAGGCGGTCTTCCAGCCCGGTCCGCAGGCCCACCCCGATCCCTCCATCGTCGTGATTGACGAGATCGTCGGGATCTGGATCACACTGTACGGGATGCCGGGATCGGTGACCGCCTATGTCCTCTCCTTTCTCGCCTTCCGCATATTTGACGTTCTGAAGCCCGAGCCGGCCCGATGGGTGGAGCAGCTCCCCGGGGGGTGGGGCATCATGCTGGACGACGTCTTCGCCGGCCTTTACGCAAACGTCACGGTGCGCATCCTTCTTTTGCTCATCCCCCTGGTGACCGGCCCGATGTTGCTGCCATGAACGCCCACATCATCACCATAGGGGACGAACTGCTGATCGGCCAGGTGGTCAACACGAACCAGGCGTTCATTGGGGAGAAGTTGAGCGCAATCGGTGTGGACATCGCGGCAATGACCACCGTGGGAGACGACATGGAGGCGATTCTCGGAGTCTTCCGCCGGGCGTGGGAGTCGGGTACGGTCGTCATTGTCACGGGTGGTCTTGGACCCACACATGACGACATCACGAAAAAGGCGGTGTGCCGGTTCTTTGAGACCGGCCTGGTAAGCGATCCATCGGTCCGGTCGCACATCGAGGGATTGCTGGCGCGGAGGAAAATCCCATGGACCCCCGCGGCGGAAGACCAGACAATGGTCCCGCGCGCGGCAACGGTGTTTGCCAATCCTGTCGGGACTGCCCCCGGACTCAGAATAAGCCGGGGGGAGAAACATTTCTTCGTGCTTCCCGGCGTCCCATATGAGATGGAAGTGATGATCAGCGGCTCGGTGATTCCATTCCTGACTCCTCTGGCCGCCACCGCGGCCATACGTCACCGCACGCTCCGGACGACGGGGATACCGGAAAGTTTTCTCGCGCAGAAGATGGGGGATCTCGACGGGATTCTCCTCGGGCAAAGTCTCGCGTTCCTCCCTTCGCTCACGGGCGTGCGCCTCCGGATCACTGTCCATGCGGGGGATGCAGGCGACGCGGACCGGCAGGCGGCCGCGATCGAGGAACGGATACGTGCAAAGATTGCGGAATACATCTATGGCGTCGATGACGAGGAACTCGAGGACGTTGTCGGGAGAATGCTGACACTCCAGGGGAAGACGATTGCGGTCGCGGAATCGTGCACCGGTGGCCTGATAGCACACCGGATCACCAACGTCAGCGGCAGCTCGGCCTATTTCGAGCGGGGCGTCGTCGCATACAGCAACGCATCAAAAACCGCGTTGCTCGGAGTCCCGGCGGACCTGATCGCGGCCCACGGAGCGGTCAGCAAAGAGGTGGCCGACGCGATGGCGGAGGGAATCCGAAGGACGGCGGGCGCATCGATCGGGGTCTCCACCACCGGGATCGCCGGTCCCACCGGCGGGACGGCCGACAAACCGGTCGGACTTGTCTGGATTGGGTATGCGGACGCATCGGGGAGCATGGCGCTGAAATTCACTCTCGGCGACGGGCGTGCCCGGATCAAGGAGCGCGCCTCGCAGGCCGCTCTCGAGATCGTGCGGCGGCATCTGCTCAAACTGCGATAAGTGCATGCCGGACCTCCGCCTCTTCATCGCCGTCATGGCCCCCGAATCGGTGCGGGAACTGCTTCTCGATGTGGTGCAACGGCTTGACGCCGCGGGCGCTGACGTCCGGTGGGAAGCGGGGGGCAAATTCCATTGTACGCTGGCATTCCTCGGCGACACCCCTTCGGAGCGGGTCGGGAATGTTGCGGCCGCCGTGCGGAGAGGCGTGGAGGGCATTCCCCCCTTCGCGATCGGATACCGCGGCATCGGATTCTTTCCCGGTCCGGACCGGCCGCGCATCGTGTGGGGCGGGATCAAGGACAGTGCCGGAGTTCTTGCGCGCGCCCATGACGCGATCGCGCGTGCGCTTGCCGCCGCGGGGCTGCCGGGAGACGAAAAACCGTTTCACGCGCACGTAACACTCGGTCGTGTGCACGGGTTGCGCCACCTCAGGCGGTTGACTACCACCGCGGAATCATGTACCTTGGAGCATCCCCCGGTGACTGTCCGTGAGATCGTCATCGTTCGGAGCGAATTGAAGCCAGGCGGATCCGCTTACTCCGTTCTTCAATCGGTCCCCCTCAGCGCATGACATTCCGGGTCCCTTCCCGCAGCATCCACCGGAGCCGTTCGTAAAAGCCGGCATCCACGAGTATATATATCAACAAGGAGTCACCCATGTCCGAGGAGAAGGACCAGAAGCTCCAGGCGTTGAAGATCGCCCTCGACCAGATTGAAAAGCAGCACGGCAAAGGAAGTGTGATGCGCCTGGGCGAGGGGCCCATTGCGCACGTCGAGGTGATCTCGACCGGGTCCGTGTCACTGGATGCGGCACTCGGCATCGGCGGGATTCCGCGCGGCCGTGTCATCGAGATCTTCGGGCCGGAGTCGTCGGGCAAGACAACCCTCTGCCTCCACATCATCGGAGAGGCGCAGCGGACGGGCGGCATCGCGGCGTTCATCGACGCGGAACACGCGCTCGACATCGCGTATGCAAAGAAACTCGGCGTGGACGTCAACAACCTGCTCCTCTCACAGCCGGAATTCGGCGAGCAGGCGCTCGAGATCGTGGAAACGCTCGTGCGCAGCGGTGCCCTCGATGTCATCGTGATCGACTCGGTCGCCGCGCTGACGCCCCGGGCGGAAATCGAAGGAGAGATGGGGGATCCGAGCATGGGCGTCCAGGCGCGCCTGATGTCGCAAGCTCTCCGGAAGCTCACCTCAGCCATCAGCAAATCGAAGACCTCCGTTATTTTCACCAATCAGCTCCGCATGAAGATCGGCGTCATGTTCGGCAATCCCGAGACGACCACGGGGGGGAACGCGCTGAAGTTCTATGCGTCGGTGCGCCTCGACGTCCGCCGCATCGAAGCCATCAAGGAAGGCACGACAATTGTCGGCAACCGCACGCGGGTCAAGGTCGTGAAAAACAAGGTGGCCCCCCCCTTCCGCGAAGCACAATTCGACATCCTCTACAACGAGGGAATCTCCCGGCTCGGCGACCTGATCGACACCGCGGTCGAACAGAACGTGATTGTGAAATCCGGCTCCTGGTTCTCATACAAGGAAGAGCGGATCGGCCAGGGGCGCGACGCCGTCAAAAAGTATCTCCAGGAAAACGAAAAGATCGCGAAGGCGGTCGACGTTGAAATGCGGAAGAAGCTCGGACTTCCCCTCGTCAACGGGACGCACGCTCCGGGGAACGGACAGTCTGCCGGGGAGAAAACCGATGCGGCTGCAAAACCGGCCGCTGCTCCCTCGCCTGTGCCGCGCCCGGAACCAGCCAGGAAAAAATAACACGACTGCCGTACCATGAAATCCCCCGTGCCCCGCAGCGTGCACGGGGGATTTCTGTCTCAGGACTCCGGGAAGCGATGAAGATCACGAAGATCGAAAACCAGAAAAACAGGCCGGCACGAAAGAATATCTATACTGACGGCACATTTGCCGTGGGGGTGAGCGCGGAGACGCTCCTGGCCTTCGGGCTCCGGACCGGGGACGAGATCACGCCGGAGCGAATCAGCCTGCTCGAACGTGCCGAAGAGGTTCTGGGAGCAAAAACCGCCGCACTCCGGTTCCTGGCCGTCCGGCCGCGGAGCGAGCGCGAGGTCCGGGACCGTCTCCGGGAGAAGGAGTTCGGCGAAGAAGAAATCGCACAGACGATAGAGGATCTGAAGGGAGCACGCCTCCTGGACGATCCCGCCTTTGCGCGGTCCTACGTACGGAACGCGCTCGCCCTCAAACCGACGGGGAGAATCGCCCTGATGCAAAAGCTCCTTGCACTGGGCGTGGCAAAGGAGACCGCAGCGGCTGCTCTGGATGAAATACTCAGTGTCGCGGATCAGGAGGCGGATGCCGGACGCGCCGCAGCGCGGTTCCTGAAGAGATATACGGGGTTGCGCGGACCCGACAAACCGGCCAAGCTCCGCGCACGCCTGACCGCATTTCTCCTCCGCCGCGGATACCCGTGGAGCATTGTCGGACCGGTCGTGAAGAAGGCTGTGGCGGGAGGAGAGCCGGACCATGAGGAGGCAGGCGAAGGTCGTCGTTGACATCGAGACCCTTGCGCATCCGCTCGACGCCTTCGACAGCACTCAACAGGAGTATCTGCTCAGGCCCGCGCCCGTCAGGTCCGCCGAAGTCGGACTGACGAGGCTCGTCCCGCCCCCGGCGGGACGGCTTCCCGCGACCGACCGCGCCGAGGCGCTCCTCCGGCTGAACCTGAGTCCGCTTACCGCACGTGTCCTCGCGATCGCCATGTTCAATCCCGACTCGATGCGCGGACGTGTGCTCTACGAGCATCCCGGGGGCACACGCGCAATTACCGACGACGGGCGGGTGGAGCTGGTGCCGGGGAACGAACGGGAGATTCTCGAGGGCTTCTGGAAAGCGGTTCCGCATTATCCGCGGATCATCACGTTCAATGGCCGCGCGTTCGACGCCCCCTTCCTCATGCTCCGCTCCGCACTCCTCGGCATTGTGCCCACAAGGAACCTCGTGCCCTATCGCTTCAGTGCAGTGGAGCATTGCGATCTGCTCGACCAGTTGACGATGTACGGCGCGAGCCGCCGGTTCAGCTTGGATTTCTATTGTAAGGCGTTCGGCATCCCGAGTCCGAAGGGGAACGGCATCACGGGTCTGGACATGGGTTCGCTTGTTGCGGAGGGAAAGTACCGGGCGATTGCGGAGTACTGCATGGACGACGCCCGTGCGACGGCGGAGCTTTACAGGCGGTGGGAGGAGTTCTTGTCGCTTACATGACAGGCAGTAGCACCGGCGTCCCTGCCGGTGCTACTTTTTGGCATGACGGACGGCGTGGTAGCTCATCGCTGCCGCCCCAAGCTTCAGCATGTCCCACCAGCTGAAGATGAGGAAGCCCGAGCTGATCGCCGCTGTGAGATCATGCAGGGCAAAGGCGTACAGGTGCAGCGTTCCGAGAAGGAAGATGACGGCGAGTCCTGCTCCCATCGAAATGAACGCCCAGACCAGCGAGGTTCCGCGCGTCAGGAGCAATCCTGCCACCGCGGCGCCGAGCGGGAATCCGAGGAGATATCCTCCCGTCGGACCGATGAACGGGGCAAGTCCGGCTGCACCTCCGGCAAACACCGGAGCACCGAGAAGTCCCGCAGCCAGATAGGAGATCTGGCTGATCGCACCGTTGCGCGGCCCAAGGAACGCGCCTGCCAGCAGCACGACGAGCGTCTGCAGTGTATACGGTACGGGGTAGTGAGGGATTTCGAGCCGGGCACCGAGTGCCGTGAGACCTGCAAACGCAGCAATCCAGAATGCCTGCGCGGCGATGGTGGTACCCGGGAAGGCGAATGGTCCGGTCAGCGCAAGCTTTGACGTGTGGTTCATTGCTGGCTCCTACATGAGAATTCGGTGAAACCACTGCGCGGTGTGTTCGATCACCCGCGCGATTGTCGGATTATCGGCGTGAAACGGATGGGCGGCACCAAAGGCATGGCCGGCCCCTTCCAGAAGCAACAACTCGGTCTGCGTGTGATCCGCCGCCGCGTGCAGTTCTTCCGCCTCGGCCTGCTTTACCGCAACGTCCGCCGTCCCGTGCACGATGAGGAGTGGAACGCGGAGTTCCCTGACGGCTGTGCGGAGATCGTACTTCGCTTTCTTCGCTTCGAGGTCGCGCAGGACCGACAGATCGAACCGCAGGCTTGTGCGTACCCCCCGGATCGTCACAGGGAGGAACCCCTGGTGTTCCCACGTTTCCCGCTGGTGTGCGGTGTACCGGTGAAATGTCGACACCGTGGACCACGCCGCAACTCCCCGGATCCGCGCATCATCGCGTGCCGCCAGGAGCGCGACCCCTCCCCCGCGCGAGTGGCCGATGATGCCTATCCTGGCATGATCCGCCGCATCCGCGGCGAGCAGTCCCGATGCGGCAGCATCTACCAGGGCCCGCACGTCTTCAAGCTCCTTGCCGACCGTGTTGTGTGCGAATTTCTCCGCCTCGGTGAACCGCCGGAAATTCCGGCCGATGCCGTTATGGGAGAAATTGAAGACCGCAGTCACGAATCCGAGCCCGGCGAGGCGTCTCCCGATGTGAGGGAACGGCCCCCAGTCCTTATGCGCCGTAAAACCGTGACAGATGAGCAGGAGCGGCGCACCTCGTGTGCCGGGTGCGAAGCGAAGGTCTCCCCTGATTGTATCACCTGACTCATTGAGGATGCTGAAGGGAGTTTCAATCAGGGGGGGCCGGATCATCGCCGTGAAAAAGTAGCAAATCGAGGGCTCAATGTCAACGAACGGTAAAATATGCCTTGCAGGAGAATGCGCATTTTCTTATCTTTCTAGGCTTACATTTCATGGGGACTGATGGGTAACCTGAAGGTCTTTTCCGGCCGCTCGAACCGACCGCTTGCCGAAAAAATCAGCAAGGAACTCGGGCAACCGCTTGGCCACTGTGACATCAAGTCGTTCAGTGACGGTGAGATCTGGGTCAAGTTCAGTGACAACATCCGCGGGTGCGACGTGTACTGCGTCCAGTCGACCAATCCGCCCGCGGAAAACCTGCTGGAACTGCTGATCATGATCGATGCGGCACGGCGCGCATCGGCACGCAAGGTCAACGCGGTCATCCCCTACTTCGGGTATGCCCGGCAGGACAGGAAGGATCAGCCGCGTGTCTCCATCACGGCAAAGCTTGTCGCCAACCTGATCACCGGAGCAGGCGCAGACAGGATCATCACCATGGACCTGCACGCGCCGCAGATCCAGGGCTTCTTTGACATCCCCGTGGACCACCTCTACTCTTCGGCGGTCCTGGTAAAGCATTTCAAGAAACTGAAGGTGGGCAATCTCGCGGTTGCCTCCCCCGATGTCGGCGGCATCAAAATGGCCCGGGCGTACGCGAAGCGCCTCGAAGCGGACCTGATCGTCATCGACAAACGCCGGCCGCGGCAGAATGAAGCCGAGGTCATGAACATCATCGGCGAAGTGCGGGGAAAGAACATTCTGATTGTCGACGACCTGATTGACACCGCGGGAACACTCTGTAACGCGGTGGAAGCGCTGAAAGAGGCCGGCGCGAAGGATGTCTACGCGGCCTGCACGCACCCGGTCCTTTCCGGCGACGCGGTGGAGAAGATCAACCGGTCAGGGCTCAAGAAAATTATCGTCACCGACTCCATCCCGGTGCGGAAGGAGTCGCAGAAAATCGGCACCGAGACCGTCGCGCGGATCTTCGCCGAAGCGATCAAGCGGTCGTTCAAATACATGTCGATCAGCTCGCTGTTTGATGTTGACAAGGGTTAACGTTCCAGTACCGGAAGGAAAGGTGGACGATGTCTGAATTCGTTTTGGAGGCGGAAATCCGGGAGAACACCGGCAAGCACGCAAAGTACGCGCGGGCGGCGGGGATGGTGCCCGGGGTCTATTATGCGCGCGGGGAGGAGAGTCTGAACATCCAGGTCCCGAAGGTCGGGCTTGACCCGCTCGTCTACACGTCCGAGACCCACGTGATCGATCTCCGGCTGAAGGACGGGCCGCCCAGAAAATGCATCCTCCGGGATGTGCAGTACGACCCTATCAGCGACCGGCCGATTCATTTCGACCTTCAGGGATTGAAGGAGAACGAACGCCTCACGATCGAGGTGCCGGTGGTCCTGACCGGCGGCATTCCCAAGGGTGTGCGCGACGGCGGGATGGTGCAGCACATGATCCACCGTCTCAAGATCTCCTGCCTCCCCAAGGACATCCCCGAGAAGGTGGAAATCAACATCGCCGAGCTCGGAATCAATCATTCGGTCCACGTCCGGGAGCTGGTCATCCCCAACGTGACAATCCTCGAGGCTGCGGATAGCGCGGTGGTGGGCGTTATGCCGCCGACCATCGTGAAGGAACCGGAACCCGCAGTGGTTGCCGAAGAAGCCATCAAGGAGCCGGAAGTCGTGGGCAAGGGGAAGAAGGCGGAGGAAGGCGAAACGCCCGAAGGGGCAAAGGCCGCCCCCGGGGCGAAGCCCGAAGCGAAGGCCGAAGCAAAACCCGCCGCACCGAAAGAGGAAAAGAAGGAAAAAAAGGAGAAGAAGTAACGCCCGGTGGCCGAAGCCGTTCTCATCGCCGGCCTGGGGAATCCGGGCAGCGCGTACGAACAGACAAGGCACAACGCCGGGTTCATGGTGGCGGACGAGCTCTCCAGGCGGATCGGGGCCCGCTTCCGTCCCGGTCGCGGCGACTACGAGCGCGCGACGGGCACGCTCGGCGGTTGCACGGTGCATCTGATCAAGCCGGTCACGTTCATGAATGGAAGCGGCACCGCGGTCGCCGAAGCCCTTGCGGACGCGGGAGTGACGACCGGGATGCTGTTGATTGTGCTGGATGATTTTCAGATACCGCTCGGCACCCTCCGCCTGCGTCCGAAAGGGAGCGACGGCGGACATCACGGGCTCGGCTCGGTGATCGCAACGCTCGGGACGGACGCACTCGCCCGCCTGCGGTGCGGGATCGGGCGTGACGACATGCCCGCAGGGGAAGGCAGACGCAACTTCGTTCTCTCTTCATTTGAACCGGAGGAACTCCCGGCCGCGCGTGCGATGGTTACGCGCGCGGCGGATGCAGCGGCAATATTCGTTGCGTCCGGTCTCGACCGGGCGATGACCGACACCAATACGCAGTAAACCACAGAGGAACCCCTCTACTCTTCAGTTCACCGCCCGGTGAGTACTGGAGGGTCCATCAACAACGGTCCACAGGGAGGTTGATTCATGGACAACGCTCACACAATCTACGAATCCACGTTCATCATCAACGCGTCGCTCGATGACGCGCAGGTGGACGGCGTGATCGCACGCGTCAATGACGTGATCGTCAAGAACGGCGGCGCGGTCACCGCGACGAACAAATGGGGACGGAAGCGTCTCTCGTACACGATTAACAAGAAGACCAACGGGTTTTACGTGAACATGGAGTTCACTGCGCCCGGGAGTGCGTTGACGCCGCTCGAACGGGCGTTCCAGCTCGATGAGATGATCCTGCGGACCCTGACGATCGCGCTGGACCGCAAGGCCCTTGCCGCGCGCGCCAAGGCGCAGGCCCTGGCCCTCGCCGCCGCGGCTGCGCAGACGGAAGAGCCGGTGGCGCAGGTCCCCGTCCGCGAACCCCTCTTCAAAGAGGGCGCCCCGGAGAAGAAATCTTAACGTTCACGAACGACCAAGGAGCATACGACTGTGATCACCACCCGAAAGCCCCGGCGCGACAAGGAGAACCAGATTCCCCGCAAGAAGCGCACGTGCCGGTTCTGCGACGCCAAGGAAATATACATCGACTACAAGGACGAGAAGCGGCTGTCACGATTCGTCACCGAGCAGGGAAAGATCATTCCAAAACGCATTACCGGCACCTGCGCGAAACACCAGCGCCAGCTCGTACAGGCGATCAAACGCGCACGGCATCTTGCCATGCTCCCGTTCGTGTCCGACGCCATCCGCTAACACCGAAAGAGGACCAGACATGAAAGTCATACTGAGGAAGGCGCAAGACAAGCTCGGACAGGTCGGCGCGGTCGTCGACGTGAAAGACGGCTATGCCCGCAATTACCTGATCCCCAAGGGAATCGCCTTTGCAGCCAGCAACGGCAGCATCCGCGCGCTCGAAGAGGAGAAGAAACAGGCAACGCGACGGCTCTCCAAGGAGCAGAAGGCAAGCGAGAAACTCGCCGCCGAACTCGAAAAAGTCTCCATCACGCTCCAGATGAAGGTGGGCGAGGATGAAAAACTGTTCGGCGCAGTAACCTCGCAGATGGTGGCAGACGCGCTCAAGGAGAAAGGGTTCGAGATCGACAAGCGGATCCTCGACCTCGAGGAACCGATCAAGGCCCTGGGCATTTACAACGTCGGCGTCAAGCTGACACAGGGCGTCACCGGCACCGTCAAAGTGTGGGTCGTGCGCGAATAATCGCGCGGAACCGCACGGCTGCCGTTGCGTGTTGAATAGACGAAGGCACACCGACATCATGGCAAAGACACTCAAAACGCTCGAAGAAGTCACCATCCGGTTCGCCGGCGACTCCGGTGACGGGATGCAGCTCACCGGCACGCAGTTCACAAACACGGCGGCCGCGCTCGGCAACGACCTGAGCACGCTTCCGGATTATCCGGCAGAGATCCGCGCCCCCGCCGGCACCACCTACGGCGTGAGCGGGTTCCAGATCAAGTTCGGCAGCACGGATATCCTCACACCCGGCGACTCGTGCGACGTCCTGGTCGCCATGAATCCCGCGGCCCTCATCACCAACATCAAGGTCCTCCGCGACGGCGGTACGATCATCGTCAACGAAGACTCCTTCAGCGAGAAGAATCTGAAGCTGGCAGGCCTCACCACGAATCCTCTCGAGGACGGGACCGTCGCAAAGTACCAGGTCCACCGGGTCGCCATCACGAAGCTGACGACCAATGCGCTGGCGGACATGAACCTCTCGACACGGTTCGTGGACAAGACCAAGAATTTTTTCGCCCTCGGACTGATGTACTGGATGTACAATCGCCAGATCGACCAGTCGATCCGGTTCATCCAGGAGAAGTTCGGATCCAAGGACCCGCAGGTCGCGGAAGCGAACCTCCGGGTGCTGAAGGCCGGGTTCAATTATGGCGACACGACCGAAATCTTCACGACGCGCTATGACGTCAAGCCCGCGAAGCTGCCGCCGGGGCGGTACCGGAATATCATGGGAAACGTGGCGACGGCCCTGGGCCTCGTCGCCGCTTCAAGGAAATCAGGCCTCCAGTTGTTTCTCGGCAGCTACCCCATCACGCCCGCCAGCGACATTCTGCACGAGCTTGCGCGCTACAAGGAATTCGGGGTGAAGACGTTTCAGGCGGAAGACGAAATCGCGGCGATCTGCTCCGCGATCGGCGCGTCGTATGCGGGATCTCTGGCCGCCACCACGACCAGCGGCCCCGGCCTCGCACTGAAGACCGAGGCGCTCGGTCTTGCGATCATGCTGGAGCTTCCCCTCGTCGTGATCGACGTGCAGCGCGGCGGACCGAGCACCGGCCTCCCGACCAAAACCGAACAGGCGGACCTCCTGCAGGCAGTTGTCGGGCGGAACGGGGAAGCCCCCCTGTGCGTCCTCGCGGCATCGACACCGGCGGATTGCTTCACCGCCGTCTACGAGGCCGCCCGCATCGCGATCAAGTTCATGACGCCGGTAATCTGCCTGACGGACGGCTACCTGGGGAACGGCGCCGAGCCGTGGCTCATTCCGGATGCTTCCACCCTGCCCCCCATCCCTGTTAACTTCGCGAAGGATCCCGCCGGCTTCCAGCCGTATGCTCGGGATGAAAAAACGCTTGCGCGCCCCTGGGCCATCCCCGGCACGCCGGGGCTCGAACACCGCATCGGCGGGTTGGAAAAGCAGAATATTACGGGGAACATCAATTACGAACCGGACAACCATGATCTGATGATCAGGATCCGGGCGGAAAAGATCGAGCGCATCGCCGACGACATCCCGGCGCAAAAGGTCGACGGCGACGCGAAGGGTGACCTGCTGGTCATCGGCTGGGGTAGCACCTTCGGCGCCATCAGGAGCGCGGTGACCTCGGTGCGGCAGGGCGGGAAAAAGGTCTCGCACATCCAGCTCCGGTACATCAACCCGTTCCCGCGCAATCTGGGTGACCTGCTGAAAGGGTTCAAACACGTGCTCGTCCCCGAAATCAACAACGGACAGCTCATCATGTTACTGCGCGCGCGCTATCTCGTCGATGCGCACGGGTTCAACGTCATCAAAGGGCTACCGCTCCGTTCCGAGGATATCGAGGAACGGATAGAATCCATCCTGGGAGGAAATCATGCCTGAGACAGTGGAACAGCAGGCCGCCGGAACAAAGCTGACCATCAAGGACTTCCAGTCGGATCAGGACGTCCGCTGGTGCCCGGGGTGCGGCGACTACTCGATTCTGGCGCAGGTACAACGCGTATTCCCGGAGTTCACCCATAAGAAAGAGAACTACGTGGCGGTGTCGGGGATCGGATGCTCCAGCCGGTTCCCGTACTACTTGGATATCTACGGGCTGCACGGCATCCACGGCCGCGCCCCGGCAATCGCATCCGGAGTCAAAATGGCGAACCCCGGGCTGGACGTCTGGGTCGCCACGGGGGACGGCGACGGGCTGAGCATCGGCGGGAATCACATGATACATATGCTCCGCCGCAACCTGAACATCAAGGTTCTCCTTTTCAACAACCAGATTTACGGCCTGACCAAAGGCCAGTACTCGCCCACATCGCTGCTCGGGCAGATCACCAAGTCGACCCCGTACGGCGTCATCGACACCCCCTTCATCCCCGTGTCGCTTGCCCTCGGCGCACAGGCAACGTTCGTGGCGCGGACGATGGACCGGGATCCGAAGCACCTGCAGGAGATGGTGCGCCGCGCCGAGAAGCACCATGGGACCGCCTTCGTGGAGATCTATCAGAACTGCAACGTCTTCAATGACGGTGCGTTTTTTCTCTTCACCGAAAAGGATACCCGGGACGATAACGTCGTCTACCTGGAGCAAGGCAAGCCGCTCATCTTCGGGAAAGAGAAAGACAGGGGGATCCGGCTGAACGGGTTTACGCCCGAAGCGGTCAGCCTGAAAGACGGAAAGTATTCCGCAAGCGACCTCCTCGTGCACAACGAGAAGGATTCGACGCTCGCCTTCATCCTCGCCAACATGATTCATAATCCCGACCTCCCCCGGGCCACCGGGGTGTTCCTCGCGATCGATCATCCGACGTACGAGCAACAGATGGAGGACCAGATCGCCCGTGCACGGAGCAAAAAAGGGCAGGGAGACCTGCAAAAACTGCTTGACGGCGACGAGACGTGGGTCATCAGTTAATTTCGCACGCAGATTCGAACACCGGAACCCTCCGCCGCCGGCGGAGGGTTTTTTGTTGACGTCAGAATGGCTATATTCCGTGACAACGACCGTATGACACCCCCGAACGAAGGTCCCGCCATCGAAGCCGTTGCGTCGCTCCTGCAGACAGGAGCCCGGTTCGTCCTGACAACGCACGTCAATCCCGACGGCGACGGGATCGGGTCGGAGGCCGCGCTCGCGGCCTGGCTCCGTGACCGGGGTACCCACGTGACGATCATTAATGCCAACCCCCTCCCCGCCGTCTACCGGTTCCTCGATCCCGGCGGCATGATCGCCCGGTACGACCCCGCGCGTCACGACGCCATCATCGCGGGTGCCGGAGTGATCGTGGTGCTGGACACGAACCATCCGGACCGCCTCCAGGCCATGCGGGAGCGGGTGATGGCCAGCAGCGCCGTCAGGATCTGCATCGATCATCACCTCGACCCGGCCCCTTTCGCGCAGCACTACATCATTGACGACGACGCAACATCCACGGGAGAGATACTCTACCGCCTCCTCCTTCGTGTGCAGGGGCCGCAACTCTCCGCCGCCGCTGCTTCAGGATTGTACTGTGCGATCATGACGGACACCGGATCCTTCCGCTATCCCCGGGTTGACCCGGAAATACACCGCATTGCGGCACACCTTATCGAGTGCGGGGCCGATCCGGTGCGGATTTATGCGGAAGTCTATGAGCAATGGTCGCGCGGCCGCATTCATCTCCTCGGCGCAACGCT
>JBGPYM010000058.1:0-14002 GCA_041493205.1 Bacteroidota bacterium | reverse complement strand
AGGGATACTTCCACGCCACGGAAGTCCTCACGAAGTGCCCGTCGAAGTATGAGGCCCAACCGTCCGAGCTGAAAAAGACGAGTTGATGCCCGCTGCGCGGGTCGTGTTTGTTCTTTTCCATGGGGGTGTCCTATGATCGGTGGCATTCTGGTCAAGATTGCCTTTACGACCTGTCTGATCTCCATCGTCAGCTATTACATGAACCACCGTAATGGCTCGGCGACGCTGCTCAAGACGGGTCGTTTGTTTTATCTCCTGACCGTCGCGACGGTCCTCTCGACAGCCGGTGTCCTCCTGTATCTCATCCTGACGCACCAGTTCCAGTACACGTATGTCTGGAGCTACAGCTCACGCGAACTCTCCACCCCGCTCCTTGTTTCCACATTTTACGCGGGACAGGAGGGGAGCTTCACGCTCTGGACCCTCTTCACGGCGCTTATCGGCGTCTTCCTGCTCCGGCATTCCTCGAAGAAGGGATACGAGCCGGAGGTGATGAGCGTCTTTGGCCTGATCGAACTGTGCCTGCTCCTCATGCTGATCGTCAAGAACCCGTTCATATATGTCTGGGATTCCTGGCCGGGACAGGTCGCTGCGGGGTTCGCGCCGGCCGACGGGCGCGGACTCAATCCGCTGCTGCAGAACTACTGGATGGTTATCCACCCGCAGGTGCTCTTCAGCGGATTCTCCTCGATGGGGGTCCCCTACGCGTACGCGGTGGCGGCCATGATGAAGCGTGACTACACGAACTGGATTCGGCCGGCCACGCCCTGGCTGGTGTTCGGCGGACTGATTCTGGGGACGGGAATCATGATGGGCGGGTTCTGGGCCTACGAGACGCTCGGCTGGGGCGGGTACTGGGGATGGGACCCGGTGGAGAATTCCTCGCTCGTGCCGTGGCTCTTCACGATTGCGGCGATCCATACCACGCTCTCGCAGCGGAAGACCGGCGGGTTCATCAAGACCAACCTGATCCTTTCGATGCTCTGCTTCCTGATGGTCCTCTACTCGACATTTCTCACCAGGAGCGGCGTGCTGGGCGATACCTCCGTGCATTCCTTCGTTGACCCGGGGATGACGGCATACTGGCTTCTGATCAGCATGATCGCCCTCTTCGCGTCAATCGGCGGCGTCATGCTGTTCCGCAGGCGGAAGGAAATCCCCGTGCCGGCCGACCGTCACGGCTATTATTCGAGGGAGTTCGCGCTGTTCCTTGGCGCATCGACGATCGTGGCCGCGGCGATCTTCATCATCATCGGCACGTCGTCTCCCATCATCACGGAGCTCCTTCACGGCAAGAAGAGCGCCGTGGACACGGCGTATTACGTCACCACCACGCTGCCCCTCGGGATCGTCATCGGCCTCCTGGCCGGCATCGGGCAGCTTCTCTGGTGGTCGCGCTCCAACCGGAAAGAGGTCCTCCGGAGCCTCAGGACTCCCGCGATCATCGCGGCGGTCATCACCGCAGCGTTCGCGATATTCACAATTGCCGACCTGCTGGTGGGCCTCTTCGTATTCGGGGCCGCGTTTGCCCTCCTGGCAAACGTGCTGGTGGCGCTCAGGATCTTCAAGGGAAACCCCAAATACGCAGGCGGTTCCGTCGCACATGTCGGGCTTGCCATCATGTTTTTCGGGTTCGTCGCTTCGAACAAGTATGACGACAAGGTGACCATTTCGCTGCCGCAGGGGAAGACCGTTGAAGCCCTCGGCTACCACATGACGTACACCGGCTACCGTCCGACCGAAGGCCAGAAATTCGCGTTCCACGTCACCGTCGAAAAAGACGGGCGCAGCACCACCGTCGCTCCGATCATGTATTACAGCAAGTACAACGACGGCCTCATGCGAAACCCGGACATCGCCAACCTCATCACCAAGGACTTTTACCTCGCCCCTTTGTCGCTCGAGCAAAAAGGGGCGGACAGCAGTCCGATGCAGAAGGTGCAGATGAAGCGGGGCGAGACGAGGAAGTTCGAGGACGTCGACATCACCTTCGTGGATTTCGATTTCCCCGTGATGCAGAAGGCCGCGATGCTCGAAGGGAAGGACGTTCGGATCGGCGCAGTCCTCAAGGTCAAAGGGGAGAAGGGGAAGCCCGTGACGGTCACTCCCGCAAAGATCATGAGCCAGGGAGAATCGCGCGATGAGAAGGCGGTCTTTGAAGGGAAGTACGAGTTCGTCATTTCGGCGATGATGCCGGACCGGGAGGCGAAGGAGAACTCGCGGGTGGAAATCGGCGTGCGCGACCTGACAAAGGGAGCGGCGCAGGGAGATGCCCAGGGTGACGTGCTTGTCGCAGAGGCGAGCGTGAAACCCTATATCAACCTGGTCTGGGCCGGCGTCATTATTCTTCTGGTCGGATTCCTCGTGACGATCGTCCGCAGGGCGCAGGAAGCTTCGCTGAAGGCAGTCCCTGAGCCGGATTAGGCGCTGTCATCCACTTGCAGATGCGAACACCCGGCCCTGCGGCCGGGTTTTTTTTGTTCCGGGTTCCTCAGAGCAGCCCTTTGATGGTCTTGAGGCCGACGCCGAACCGGTAGACCATTTCTCCGCCATACCAGGCGCCGACCCAGAGAACGGCGACGCTGCACACGAGGAGGATGAGATAGAGCGCGACATACCGTTCCGGGATCCTTGACCTTGACGCAATGCGCCAGAAGAGAAGCACGGCGAAGAGGCCGGAAGCTAAAAATGCCATTTGCTGGTGCATATCGAAGTAGGGACGGGCCAGGGGAGCGATCGTGACAGTGTCCCGGGCGAGGATTCCGGTGACGACCGCAAGCACCAGGCCTATGGTCCCGATAAGCTGCATCCACCAGCCGCAACGGGAGAAATCTTCCCGGTGCAGGAACCGGGCGAAGAGTTCAAACAGGACCGCAACGGAGAGGAGGGCGATGGGGAAGTGAATGACGAGCGGATGCGGATTCGGCATAATCAGGTGTTGAGTGCGAAAAGATCGTCGACGCGAATGGCGCCGGGAGCGGCGAACGGTTCGCCGTATTTCTTGCCGATCCTGTCGCCGTAATACTCCAGCCGCGTGCGCACCATCTCGAGGAACTCGGGACTGCTCAGGATCGTCTCACGTTCCTTGTTGTCCGGGTCGTAGAATTGCGAACGGTAGGCGCGCATCACCTCAAGGCGCCGTTCGAATTCGGCTGTGACGTCCACGATGAAGCTCGGCTGGAATTCAAACCATTGCATGTAGTGGTAATAGGCGCGCGGACGGAAGGGTTCCTGCAGACGCCCCCGGTCGAACGTGGTCACCTTGGCGAGTCCCGCGGAAAACCATGCTTCACGGCAGAGGGCGTGAGCGTGTTCATGGTCGGGGTGACGGTCCACGGGATAGGGGATGAGGAGAACGTCGGGTTTCAGCGCGCGGATGACGCGGACCACTTTGAGCCGGTTTTTGAGATTGACCTCAATGTTGCCGTCGGGAAGTTTCAGGGTCTCGCGGACTGCGAGCCCCATAAGGGACGCAGCCTTTGCGGCTTCCCGGCCGCGGACTTTCTTGTTCCCGCGTGTACCGAGCTCCCCCTGAGTAAGATCGAGGATGCCCACCCTCCGTCCCTGCCCGACCATCTTAATGACGGTGCCCGCGCATGTGAGTTCGATGTCGTCCGGATGCGCGCCGATTGCAAGAACGTCGAGTTTCATTGATCCCCGCGAAAAATTCGACCAAATATATGCAGAACTTTCGAGGAAGGCAAAAGTGTTCTTCAGGCGGGATTTGAGTATATTTTCGTTTCACGCGTCTCCACAATCCGCCATGCGTCGTTCCATTGCATTGTTGTCTGCGATCGCCCTTCTCCCGGGCATCTTCGCCGTCACGCCCGTGCGTGCAGGGGGGACAGGTCGCCTCACGGGGGTGGTGGTCGCGAAGGAAACCGGGAAACCTGTGCCGTTCGCTACCGTGATTGTCGGGAGCACAAAGCTCGGGGTGGCGACGAACGAGCAGGGGGAATTTCTCTTCGAATCGGTCCCGGAAGGCACGTATGCGGTTACCGTGCGCGCCCTCGGCTACGCGGAGTGGACCGATCCGCATGTCGTCATGGAGTCCGGCGGAACGACAACAGTGCGCGCCGCGCTCACCGAATCCGCGATCCCCCTCGACGAGGTGCAGGTAACGGCAGAGCGGGCACGGCGTCAGGCGGACATCCGGACGAGCACGCTCAATGTGGCTCCCGCCCGCGCCAAAACGCTCGCAGGCGTAGGGGAAGACGTCCTGCGCACCCTCCAGTCCCTCCCCGGCGTCCTTGCACCAAACGACTTCACCTCCCAGCTCGTGATCCGCGGCAGCGGTCCGGACCAGAACCTGATCGTCATGGACGATATCGAAGTATTCAATCCGTACCGCCTCTACGGATTGATCAGCATGTTTAACCCTGAAACCGCTTCGGACATCAGTCTTGTGACAGGCGGGTTTCCTGCGCGGTTCGGCGACCGGCTCTCCGCTGTCCTGGAGGTCACCAACAGGGAGGGAGACCGCACGCGCGGGATCGGAGGAAGCCTGAATGCCAGCATTACGAATGCAAATGTCGTCCTCGGCGGACGTTTCCCCCTCGACCTGCCCGGCTCGTACATGGTCTCCGCCCGCAGAACATATTATGACCTGATCCTTGGGCCGATCGCGAAGAGGTCCGGTCTGGTCAGCGGCGACGTTGCGTTTCCCAATTTCATGGACCTCCAGTCGAAGGTGGTCCTGGAGCCATGGACGGGTCATACGTTCATTGTGAACGCGCTCTTCAGCAGGGACGGCGTGGAACTCATCAGCGGAAAAGACCGCTCGACGCCCGACAGCGTGAACGTCCTCGACAAGACCCGGAACGATGTCGCGGGACTGGCGTGGCACTACATGCCGCAGCGGGATGTCTATCTGAAAACCGTGGTGTCGTGGTACAGAAATACGGGCGACACGGAATTCGGAGGCGACTTCATCGACCCCGCGCTCAACCGTGATAAATATGAAGGGCTGGCCGACACCTCGGGACTCCGGCTTTTCAATGTGGAGTTCAATTCCCGCTACGAGTTCCGCAAGGTCGCCGCAAGTTCGGAACTCTCGCTCGTGCTCCCCGGACATCTCGTGGAAACCGGTGCAGGTGTCGATTTCCTCCGGACGTCGTTGATCTGGCATTTCCGCCCCGACGACCTCTTCCGCGCCATCATGCTGTCGCGGGGCATCGCCTGGCTCGAGGATTTCGTGCAGTCGCGCGACTACGCCCGGATCAATTTCTATGCGCAGGACAAGATAACCGTCGGCGGCGGACTCTCCATACAGCCCGGGGTACGGCTCGATCATTACGACATCATACACAAAACCTATCTCTCGCCGCGGCTGAACGTATCGTACGCGCTCGACCCGCTGACCACGCTCCGGGGAGCGTGGGGCATCTACCGCCAGTCTCCGGGATATGAAAAGCTCCTCGATCAGAATGCATTCTATGACCTGACGAGCGCGCCCCTTGGAGGTCTCGAAGCCGAGCGGGCCGTCCATTATGTTCTCGGGATCGACCGGTGGCTCGACAACGAGTGGCAGGTGCGCCTCGAGGGATATTACAAGAAGTTCGACAACGTGATCGTCCCGGAGATTCTCCAGGGAACGGTCTACTCGGTCTCGCCCGTGCCCGGGAGAGATCCGCGCCGCAGGGACGGATGGACCGATCCCGTTGAGATCACAGGCGACTCAGTCACGACGCTCCCGGTCAACGGTGCGACCGGGTCCTCATACGGGATTGAAATCATGCTCGAGAAGAAGGCGGTGCGTCAGGACGCGCGCCTCACCGGATGGATCGGCTACACGCTCGCGAAGGCGGAACGCATCCGCGACGACATCCGGACGCCGTTCCGGTTCGACCAGCGACACACGGTGGACATCGTGCTCGACTACCGCCTGAACTCATGGCTCTTTGTGGGAGTCCGGTGGAAGTACGGCAGCAATTTTCCGTTCACGGAGCCGGTGGGCCTCAAGCCACGCCTCGTGGACGCCGTTGTCAACGGCGTGGCGCGGAAGGTCATCGAGGTGGACAGCCGGGGGAACGTCGTGTTCGACCTGGACCGGGGCGGGGAGGTAAACAAGTATTCGGGGCGTTTTCCGCCGTACCACCGGCTCGACATCCGCGTGACGGCAAAGGCGGATTTCTGGTCGCTCGACTGGGACTTCTACCTGGATGTGATCAACGTGTATAACCGGACGAACGTCCTGAATTACCGATTCACCGCAAACGACGACCTGACGATCGGGAGGAGTGCCATCGGGATGTTTCCGATCCTCCCCACGATCGGCTTCTCGGTCAGATTCTGACGCAGCAGACAGGGATCCCATGGCAAACAGCGCACAGCAGTTTACAGTAACAGAGATTACCCGGCGCATCAAGCAGTTGCTGGAAGGGGGGTTTGCCTCCGTCATCGTCGAAGGAGAGATCTCGAATTTCAAGAGGCATTCGTCCGGGCACGTTTATTTCACGCTCAAAGACGAAGGCGCACAGCTCTCGGCGGTCCTGTGGCGCAGCCGCGTTGCGGCCCTCCGGTTCGCCCCTGAAGACGGGATGAAGGTGGTGTGCAGCGGGCGCATCACCGTATATGAACCGCGTGGAAATTATCAGATCGATGTGCAGGCCATGCGCCCGCTCGGGCTGGGAGAACTGCAGGCGGCGTTTGATCGGCTCAAAGAGAAACTTGCCGCCGAAGGTTTGTTTGACCAGGCCAGGAAGAAACCCCTCCCGTTGTTCCCGCTCCGGGTCGGCATCGTTACCTCTCCCACGGGGGCGGTGATTCAGGACATGAGGAACGTCATCGGGCGGCGCTTCCCCGGTGTGCAGATCATCCTCAGTCCCGTGAGAGTGCAGGGGCCCGGTGCGGCAGAAGAGATCGCCGGTGCTCTTGATGACTTCAACCTGTACGGCCAGGTGGATGTCCTGATCGTTGCACGGGGTGGAGGCTCACTGGAGGATCTCTGGGCATTCAACGAGGAGACGGTTGCCAGGGCGATTGCGCGTTCGACGCTGCCGGTCGTCAGTGCGGTAGGGCACGAAACGGATTTCACGATCGCCGATTTCGTGGCCGATCTGCGGGCTCCCACACCCTCCGCGGCGGCAGAACTGGTCGTTCCGGACCGCCGGGAAGTCCTTGAAAATGTACAGAATTCTTGGTATCGTGTGCGGGATGCGGTGTTTGAACTCGTTCAGACCCAGAGGGACCGCATTCACAATCTCCTCAACAGCTACGCGTTCAACCGGCCTATCGACCTCCTGCGGCAGCACAGTCAGCGCATTGATGAACTTGAGCGGGCTCTCGTGCGGATTGCGGGCCACGCGTATGCCCTCACCACCGCCCGCTACCGGGGTCTGGCGGGGCGCCTGCATGCCCTTGATCCCGGGTTGGCGCTCCGGCGGGGGTACGCAATCGTGCGCAAAGGGGGGAGTATCGTCAGCTCGCGGACCCTCCTCCGGAAGAACGACGAGGCAGAGATTGAATTCCGCGACGGCTCCGTCCGATCCACCATCAGATGAGCGCCCGATGACGGCAAAAAAACAGACCGCGGCCGCCGGAGAACAGACGTTCGAAGAAGCGATCCGCCGGCTGGAACAAATCGTGGAACGCCTGGAGAAAGGCGAGGTCCCCCTGGACCAGGCGATGCAGCTCTACGAGGAAGGGCTTTCGGTTTCCCGGCAGTGCGCCGAGAAGCTCAAGAAAGCGGAGGTCGTGCTCAAGCGGCTCACGAAGGACGCGGAGGGGAATTTCGCTCTCACGGATGAAGAGGAATGACAGAAACCCGCTACACGTGTCTTGACAGGGTCAACTACCCGGCGGACATTCGCGCGCTGACGGTCCCCGAGCTCCGCACGCTCTGCGCGGACGTCCGGGAGTACCTCGTCGAGGTTGTTTCGAAGACCGGCGGACATCTCGGTGCCGGGCTCGGTTCGGTGGAGCTCGCCGTGGCACTGCATTATGTTTTCAATACGCCGAAGGACAAGCTGGTCTGGGATGTCGGCCACCAGGCGTATCCGCACAAGATCCTTACCGGGAGGAAAGACCGGCTCAACACGATCCGGCAATACAAGGGGTTGAGCGGCTTCCTGAAGAGAACGGAGAGCGAGTTCGACACCTTCGGCGCAGGCCATGCGAGCACCGCAATCTCCGCCGCGCTCGGCATGGTCGCCGCACGGGAGCTTCACGGAGAAAAATACCGGGTCGTCGCCGTGGTCGGCGACGGCTCGATGACCGGCGGGATGGTGTACGAGGGAATGAACAATGCCGGCATCATGAAGAAAGACATGATCGTCGTCCTGAACGACAACAACATGTCCATCGCGCCCAACGTCTGGGCGATATCGAACTATTTCACTGAGCTGATCGCCAACCCGTCGTACAACCGGTTCAAGAAGAACGTGTATGAGCTGACCGGAAAACTGGACGTGTGGGGCGACCGGATCAGGCGCGTGGCCGCGCGCGTTGAAGACGGCATCAAGGTGGTGGTGACGCCCGGCATGCTGTTTGAGGCACTCGGGTTCCGATACTTCGGCCCCATCAACGGCCACAACATTGTCCAGCTCGTCCGGATTTTTCAGGAAGTGAAGGAATACAGCGGACCGATCCTGGTCCATACGATCACCCAGAAGGGGAAGGGGTATAAGCCTGCGGAGGAGGACGTGCAGCGGCTGCACGGCGTCACCCCCTTCGACAAGGTGACCGGAATTTCGCCGAAGAAGGCCGACGGGCCGCCGGCATACACGAAAGTGTTTGGGGCGGCTGTCGTGGAGCTGGCAACAGCGAATCCGGCGATTGTCGGCCTCACGGCTGCGATGCCCGACGGAACGGGGCTCGACCAGCTGCAGAGCGCCATCCCGTCCCGCTTCTACGACGTGGGCATCGCGGAGCAGCATTGCGTGACGTTTGCCGCGGGGCTGGCGACACAGGGTGCAATACCGATCGTCGCGATTTACTCGACATTTCTTCAGAGGGCGTTCGACCAGATCATCCACGACGTGGCGATCCAGCACCTCCACGTGGTCTTCGCGCTCGACAGGGGCGGGCTGGTCGGAGCCGACGGTCCGACACATCACGGAATATTCGACCTGAGCTACCTCCGCCTGGTGCCGGGGATGGTCATCATGGCGCCTAAGGATGAGAACGAGCTGCGGGACATGCTCTACACGGCGGTGGAACACCGCGGCGGCCCTATCGCCGTCCGCTATCCGCGCGGCAACGGCACGGGAGTCACGATCAAGAGGGGATTCGATCTCGTCCCCATAGGGAAAGGCGAGACGCTCCGGCAGGGAAACGACGTGGCACTTCTTGCGATCGGCGCGACGGTGCAGACCGCGCTGAAGGCGGCGGACCTCCTTCAGGGGCAGGATATATCCGCCGAGGTGGTCAACATGCGTTTTGTCAAGCCTGTTGACCACGAACTGCTCCGGGACATCGCGGCCCGGTTCTCGCGCATTGTGACGGTGGAGGACAATACGATCCTGGGCGGGTTCGGGAGCGCGATTGCCGAGGCCCTGGCAGCCGAGGGCATCACGCACGTGCGGCTTCGCATGCTCGGGATCCAGGACCGGTTTGTCGACCACGGCACGCCCCAGGAGCTCGCCGCGGAGGTCGGGCTCGATCCCGCGGGAATCACCGTTTCCGTTGCGCGTTTCGTCGCCGAAGGCGCCCCGGTAGTTTCCTGATCGACGTACTAAACGATCCTGCAATGGACAAGGTCAAAGTAGGCGTCATAGGTCTCGGGTGGGTTGCGCAGGTGGTCCATCTCCCTGCGTTGTTCAAGATCCCGGAAGTCGAAGTCGCTGCCGTGTGCGACCTGGATCGCTCCAAGGCGACACTCGTGGGGGAGAAGTTCGGCATCCGGCGCAGGTATACGAATGTTGACCAGATGCTTGCCAACGAGGGTCTCAACGCGGTCATCGTGGCCACGTCGACGGATGCCCATCGCGAGGCGACCCTGGCCGCGCTGCGTGCCGGCGCCGACGTGATGGTGGAAAAGCCGATCGCCCGCCGCTATGCGGAAGCCGTCGAGATGGCTGACGCGGCCCGCGAGGCGAAACGAAAACTGATGGTCGGCATGAACCACCGCTTCCGTCCCGATACCATGCTCCTGAAGACCTTTCTCGAGGCAAAGGAAATCGGGAAAGTCTTCTACATCAAGTGCGGCTGGCTTCGTAAGAGGAGCAGTGACAGCGCCTGGGCGACGCAAAAGGAGAAGTCGGGCGGCGGGGTGTTTGTCGATCTCGGGATTCCGATGCTGGACCTCGCCTTCTGGCTGATGGGGTACCCCGAAGTGCGCCGCGTCAGCGCGTCGAATTATCACAACAAGACGAAATCGGTCGAGGACACGTCGCTCGTTAACATCACCATGAAATCGGGATCGCTCATCAACATCGAGGTGAGCTGGTCACTGGTGATGGATGACGACGTTTACTTCTGCTACGTGTTCGGATCGGACGGGACGGCCAGCCTGAACCCTCTCCGGGTCAACAAGGAATTGCACGGGAACCTAGTCAATCTCGCTCCCGCGAAAATGGATTCCGTGCAGCAGCTCTTCCTGCGCTCCTATGAAAACGAGCTGAAATACTTTGTCGGCGCCGTCCGGGGGCTTCATCCCGTGATCTCCACCGGAGAAGAAGCCGTACAGCGGATGAAAGTCGTTGACGCAGTGTACAAATCCGTTAAAACCGGGAAGGAAGTGACGTTTCCCTGAGAGGCCGTCCGTGAAGAAGCGCATTCTGGTTGTGGACGACGAGCGCGATATTGTGGAGCTGCTGCGTTACAACCTCGTGCGGGAAGGATATGACGTCGTCACGGCCTACAACGGCAAGGAGGCCCTCGACAAAGCGGCGAACGCGCCCGACCTCGTGCTCCTGGACCTGATGATGCCTGTTCTGGACGGGTTTGAGACCTGCAAGAAGCTCAAAGCAGACCCGCGCACCTCGGGCGTACCGGTGATATTTCTCACTGCGAGCTCCAGCGAGGTCGATGAGGTCCTGGGTCTTGAGCTCGGCGCGGACGATTATATTCAAAAGCCGATCAGCACCCGCAAGGTCGTCGCGCGCGTCAAGGCGGCGCTCCGCCGCAAGAGTTCCGGCGCCGACGAGCCCCCCGAGCCCCCTGTCATCCGCTCCGGTCCGATCGAAATCAACCGTACGACGTTCACCATTCATCTCGGCAGGAAGGAAGTTTTCTTCCCCCGGAAAGAATTCGAGATTCTGGCCCTGCTTGCGGCGCATCCCGGCAAAGTCTTCACCCGTGACATGCTGCTGCACAACATCTGGGGGACCGATGTCGTGGTGATCGACCGGACGGTGGACGTCCATATCAGGAAAATCCGCGAGAAGCTCGGACATGACGCGGGACTGATCGAGACCATCAAAGGGGTCGGATACAAATTCAGGGAACCCCCGCCGTGACCCTCCGCGCGAAGCTGGTCGCGACGTACATCGGACTCGCCGTGGTGGGGGCCGTCCTCTACAGCCTGTTTGCCACCTGGTTGATCAAGAGTCACCTGGAGCGTCGGACCGAGGCCGGCATCCGGGCGCAGGTCGAGGCGATCGCGGCGGTGGTCCGGGGGAGTGGCGCCACTTCTGACAGCCTCCAGTTCTTTGAACCGACATTGAAGAGCGTCTCGCGCACGCTCGGGCTCCGGCTCACGCTGATAGCGCGCGACGGGACCGTCCTGTTCGATTCGGACATTGCCGGGGACTCGCTGCGACATGTTGAAAATCACCTGCACCGCCCCGAGATTGAAGCGGCCCGGAAAGGCGACACAGGACTGAACCGCCGTCTGAGCGCCACGGTACATGAAGAGTTCCTTTATGCGGCACGGGCGGTCGCGCACCAATCTTCCGGCGGTCCCGACACGCTCTACGTCCGCGCCGCAATTCCATACATCGAGATCACGGCGCTCGACAATCAGGTGCAGACGATCGTCTGGGGGATCGGACTCCTGACCGTGGCGGTGATGGCAGTCGTGAGCGCGAGGGTGTCGCGGCGCATTTCGCGCCCGATCCTCGCGATCGCCGCCGCAGCGCGGGGCATCAGGGACGGCGACCTCACCCTGCGGGTCCCTGTGACGTCGCACGACGAGATCGGAACGCTTGCGTCCGCGATCAACGGCATGGCGGAAAAGCTGAGCAACGACATCACGCAGCTCAGAAAACTCGAGCGCGTGCGGAGCGAGTTCCTCGGCAACGTCTCCCACGAACTGCGGACGCCAATCTTTTCGCTCCAGGGGTTTCTGGAGACGCTCCTCGACGGCGCCGTTGATGACCCCGCGGTGAACAGGGATTTCCTGGAGAAGGCATACCGTCACGCCACCCGGCTCAATGCGCTGCTGAGCGACCTGATCGAGATCTCGCGGATCGAATCGGGCGAGATGAAGATGAGTTTCCGTTTCGTCCCGCTGGTCCCGGTTCTGAAAGAAGGGATTGAGGAGTTGACGCCCGCGGCCAAACGGAAGAACATCCGTCTCACGCTCGAAACGGATGGTGAGGACGAAGTGCGGGTGTACGCCGACGAGGAGCGCCTGAAGCAGGTCGTCATCAACCTCTTGGATAATGCCGTCAAATACACCGATCCGGGCGGCTCCGTGGTCTGCCGCGCCAGGAAGGAGGGGGCGTCGAGCGCGGTGGATGTCGAGGACACCGGGTACGGCATCCCCCAGGAACATATCGGCAGGATCTTCGAACGGTTCTACCGCGTGGACCGTGACCGGTCGCGCGAGGTCGGGGGGACGGGTCTCGGACTGGCGATCGTGAAACACATCGTCGAGGCGCATGGAGGCACGTTGCGGGTGAAGAGTGTCGAGGGGAAGGGAAGCACATTTACGTTCGTGCTGAGGCATGAATGAAAAAGGACGTGCATGAGCAGTACATGAGAGAATGCTTCGCCGAAGCGGAGCGCGGCCACGGCCGCGTCAGCCCCAACCCGCTCGTCGGCGCAGTTCTCGTCCGTGGAGGGCGCATCGTCGCGCGCGGGTGGCACAGGCGGTTCGGCGCCCCGCACGCAGAAATCGATCTCCTGAACAAAGTGCGCGGGGATCTCAAGAACGCGACGCTCTACCTCAATCTCGAGCCCTGCTCCCACTACGGCAAGACCCCGCCGTGCGTGGACCGGCTGATCTCCTCGGGGATCAGGTCCGTGGTCGTCGCCATGGTCGATCCGAACCCGCTCGTGTCGGGGCGCGGCATCAGGAAGCTGCGAGAGGCGGGGGTTCGGGTGACGACGGGCGTGCTCCAGAGAGAAGCGAAACAGCTCAATAAGTTCTTTCTGAAACATATCACGGGCGGGTTCCCGTACGTTCATCTGAAGATTGCGCAGACAATCGACGGGTACATCGGCGGACCCGGGGCCCCACGGTGGCTCACGTCGGCCCCGGCCCAGCGCCTGGTACACCGGTGGCGTTCGCAGTATGACGCCGTGTGCATCGGGGCGGGAACGGTGACGGCGGATGATCCGAATATCACGGTGCGTCACGTCCGGGGCCGCCATCCGCATGTGATCGTGCTCGACGGGCGGGTCTCCCTCAAAGACTCTGCCACGCTGCTCCGCATCATGCATGACCGGTACGTGTTCCTCTGCGTCGATGAGCGCTACGCGCGGCGTCAGCGTACGAAAATTCTGCGCCTCGAGGACCGGGGTGTCATCATTCTCCGTTTCAAGGGGAGGAAAGGGGTCATCAGTCTGCGCGACGTTCTGCACGAGGCGTATAAATACGGCATCGGTTCAGTCCTGGTGGAAGGAGGGAGCCAGGTGTTTACGGCATTCAGGGATCAGAACCTCGCCGACGAGATCAGCGTCTTTGTGGCTCCCTTCATGCTCGGGGGCGGGACGCAGGTCTATGCGACGCCGAATGCAACCGGGGCAAAGAAATTTCAACCGTCGGAGACGACGGTACGCACCATCGGACGTGACGTTTTGTTCAATACGCGCTATTCATAAGGGGACGCCGACCGTGTTTACGGGGATCATCGAAGAAATCGGGACCGTTGCGGGGGTCCAATCCGAAGGGGGT
>JBGPYM010000236.1:0-4821 GCA_041493205.1 Bacteroidota bacterium | reverse complement strand
CGACCTTCGCCGATGTGGGAAAGACGGTGGCGGAGTATTTCGGCATTCGCAACACCCTTGCCGGCGAAAGCTTTCTCCGGGCAGTGAGCCCCGGATGAAACGGAAAAGTGTCCTTGCATTCGATGCGACGCTCGATGCCCACGGCAGGATCGTCGTTCCTGCTGATGTGGCCGCGGTCCTTGGCCCCGATGCCTCTGCGCTCATCCGGGTGCAGCTGACGCCCGCGGCAGTGTCGGAGGAGCTCCGGCGGAACGGGGTGACCGAAGACGAGGTCGAACGGATTGCCGAACTCCAGATGGAGCCGCGCGAGCAGGTGATCGCCTTCCTCCTCGCCGAAGGGTCGCTCGCCGGACCAACGGGGCAGGGCAGAGGGACGAAAGGACGACGGCGGTGAGCGGTGCGAAAATCGTGGTGCACACCGACGTCATTCTGGAGCATCTCCGCGCAACGCGCCGTCCGTCGGCACTGCGAAGGGCCATGCGGGTATTCTTTTGTTACACGACGGTCTTCAACGCCATCGAGGTGTTTGCGCTCCTCCGGAGTTCGCACGAACGGAACGCGGCGGAGAACGCCATGGCGGCAATGAAATTGCTCGGGCTCAACCCGAAAAACGCAAAGCGCTACGGCGATCTGTTCGCTGCGCATCCCCGGCTCCGGGCGGCGGACCTGCTTGTCGCGGGGCTCTGCCTCGAGAGCGGGCTGCCGCTGCTCACCGACCGGGGGAAGGACTTCAAGGGCATTCGCGGGCTCACGATCGTGCCGACCCGCGCCGTCGGCCTCACAGGAAAAGGCGCGGACATCGTCAACGTACTTCAACGGTAGGCCAATGGTCCTCGGAAAAGTCGTAGGCACCGTCTGGGCGACACGCAAAGACGAAGAGCTGGTCGGGTTGAAATTCCAGATCGTACGGCACCTCGATCTTGACTACAAACTGAAGGACACGTTTCTCGTGGCGGTGGACACCGTGCAGGCAGGCGTGGGGGATGTCGTCCTCGTCTGCAGCGGGAGTTCCGCCCGGCAAACTGCCACCACGAAAAACAAGCCGGTGGACGCGGTCATCATGGCCGTGGTGGACAAGCTCGACATCGCGGACTAACCATGTTTCTCGCGCGGGTCATCGGGACAGTCTGGGGGACACGGAAAGACAGTCAGCTCAAGGGATTCACGCTGCAGTTCATTCAGCCGATCGACCGCCACCGGAACAAGGTGGGCGATCCGCTGGTCGCCGTCGATACCGTGGGCGCCGGGCCCGGGGAGACGGTCATGTACATCACGGCACGGGAAGCGGTTATCCCGCTTCCGGTGGACGAGGCGCCCGTCGACGCAAGCATCGTCGGCATTGTGGATCGTATCGATATCACGGAATAGCGCAAGGTGAGTGAATGGTAAAGATCACCAAGCAGTATACGAATCGGGAGAGCCAGTCTCTCGACAAGTATCTGCAGGAAATCGGGAAAGTTGATCTGCTCAAGTCCGAAGAGGAAATCGAGCTCGCGCAGCGCATCAAGAAGGGCGATCAGCGCGCGCTCGAGAAACTCACCAAGGCAAATCTCCGTTTCGTCGTGAGCGTCGCGAAGCAGTATCAGAATCAGGGACTTTCCCTCGGCGACCTGATTAACGAGGGGAACCTGGGATTGATCAAAGCCGCCAAGCGGTTCGATGAAACCCGCGGATTCAAGTTCATCTCGTATGCGGTCTGGTGGATCCGGCAGTCCATCCTCCAGGCGCTCGCCGAACAGTCGCGCATCGTCCGGCTCCCGCTCAACCGTGTCGGCGCACTCAACAAGATCGGGAAGGCGTTCAGCTCGCTCGAACAGGAATTTGAACGCGAACCGAGCGCCAGCGAGCTTGCGGAAGAGCTTGACATGTCGCTGTTCGAAGTCTCGGACACGCTCAAGATCTCCGGCCGGCATCTCTCCATGGATGCGCCGTTCGCGCAAGGGGAGGATAACCGGCTCCTGGACGTCATTCAGGACGAACGGCAGCCCGCGCCCGACAACGAATTGATGAAGGAGTCGCTCAGCAAGGAGGTCGAGCGTGCGCTCTCGACCCTCAGCGAGCGTGAGGCGGAAGTGATCCGGCTCTACTTCGGACTGGGCCGGGAGCATTCCCTGACGCTGGAAGAAATCGGAGAAAAGTTCAAGCTGACGCGTGAACGGGTCCGGCAAATCAAGGAGAAGGCCATTCGACGCCTCCGCCATGCGTCCAGAAGCAAACAGCTTCGCGCGTATCTCGGGTAACGGCGCGGTGGCGCTCGCTCGTGCATCCGCGACGATGGTGTGCACCGGACTGATGATCCTGGCCGGCTGCGCAACGACAGCCCCCCGGTTCCGGACCGCCGAGGCGGATGAGGCGCGGCTTGCGCCGCGGATCCGCGAAGAAGAAATGCGGGAGGACGACCGGCGGGTTGACATTGCAAAGATACGGTCGCGGGTCGCGCCCGCCATCAAGTCCCGGCCGGCAGAAGAGGCGCCGCTCCCGCATGGTCTGAACAGGGATAAAGTCCTCCTGGCGATCGTGCGGTTTCTGGGCGTCCCATATGAATACGGCGGCGTCAGCAGGGAAGGGATGGACTGCTCCGCGTTTACGGCGATCGTGTATGAAGACGGGACGAGGAGGCAGATTCCACGCTCGACGGCCGATCAGTTCGACGAGGGTATTGACGTCGACCGCGACCGGCTCCGGTTCGGGGACCTGGTCTTTTTTAATACCACCGGGCGCACGCCCTCCCACGTCGGCATTTATATAGAAGACGATCTGTTTGCGCATGCAAGCGTTTCCTACGGCGTGACAATTTCGTCGATGGAAAGCTCGTATTACAGAACACGGTTCGTCGGGGCGCGGCGCATCTTCCCGTGAGCTCCGCCGCGGACCGGTACCCTGCGCGCATCCCCTTTTCTCTGGAGCTTTCCGGTGCCCGTCCTGCCCATCTATCTCTTCGGTCAATCCGTCCTGCGGAAGAAAGGACGGCCGGTCAAGCCGGCCGACGGGACCATCGTGAAGTTTGCGGCAGACATGGTGGAAACCATGCAGCAGGCGAACGGCATCGGTCTGGCGGCGAACCAGGTGGGCGACCTTCGCCGTGTTATTGTCATCGACCTCTCGGCGATGGAAGAGACGAAAGACAAACCCCCCTTTGCACTGGTGAATCCGGAAGTCATCGTCAACGAGGGGGAGTTCACGATGGAAGAGGGGTGTCTCAGCATCCCGCAACTGCGGGAAGAGGTCACCCGCGCGGAGACGATCCGGGTCCGTTTTCAGGACCTGGAGTTCGCCGAGCAGGAGATCACCGCCGCCGGCCTTCTCGCCCGTGTCCTCCTCCACGAGATCGATCACCTGAACGGAGTCCTCTTCATCGATCACCTCAATGCGGTGAAACGGAAGCTCCTCCGCGGACGGCTGAACAAGATTTCACGGGGCGAAGTGGAAGTCGACTATCCGATTGTCGGGAAGTCATCGGAGAGCACGTAGCAGAGAATTCCACCGCGGCACACGCGTCAATGCAACGTACCTGACCAGGCCATCCCGGCATGCCCTCCCGCATCGTATTCATGGGGACCGCGGAATTCGCCCTCCCCTCTCTTGACATCCTCCTTGCCAACGGATACGAAATCCCGGCCGTCGTTACCGCGCCCGACAAACCGCGGGGACGCGGCCAGACGATGCTCCCCACCCCGGTTAAGGTACGTGCCGAGGGCGCCGGCCTCCGGATGCTCCAGCCCGAATCGCTCCGTGACCCCTCATGCGCCGCAGCGCTCCTCGCTCTCACGCCGGATTTGATCATCGTTGTCGCGTTCCGCATCCTCCCCCCCGGGGTTTTTACCATACCCCGCTTCGGTTCGATGAACCTCCATGCGTCACTCCTCCCGCGCTACCGCGGGGCGGCGCCCATCAACCGGGCGCTGATGAATGGCGAGAAGGAAACCGGCGTGACGACATTTCTCCTGGACGAACACGTGGATACCGGGAAGATCCTTTTGCAGGCCCGGACGCCGATTCTGGACAACGACGACGCCGGTTCACTCCACGACAGGCTGGCAGACATCGGTGCGGAGATCGTCCTCCATTCCGTCCGCCTCCTGGAGCAGGGAAAGGCGGTGCCCCTGACGCAGGAGGACTCCCTGGCCTCCCCCGCGCCGAAAATTTTCAAAGAGGATTGCCAGATCGACTGGACACGCCCCGCGGTTGCCATCCGCAACCAGATCCGCGGACTTTCCCCGGTGCCAGCCGCGTATACCACGCACAATGCAAAAGTGTTCAAGATCTTCAGGTCATCGGTCGCCCCGGGAACCGCCCGGCCGGGGGATGTGGAAGCCGGGAAAGCTTCTCTCCACGTCGGGACCGGAGAGGGAACCCTTTCGCTTGAAGAGGTACAGCTGGAAGGAAAGAAGCGGATGGGAATTGCAGAGTTCCTGCGCGGCTATTCCATCACGACCGGTGATAGGTTTGTCTGACCATTCCCGCCGGAGGGGCGACCCGTCGGGTCGCCCCTCCTTGGTTTGACGGTCAGAGACGCCCATCCTACTCAGGGTACTCGCAGGTCACCTGAATTGTCCCGGCGTACTCCCCGCAGTCGATCCAGGTCTCGCCATTCACGACTTTCACATGCCGGGCCGCGCGCCCGTTCACTCGCACCGTCGCCACGGTGAGCGGCAATCGTACAGACAGCCGCATCGCATCCGCCGCCTCACAGGGCACAGCCGCGATCGTCAGAGTCAGAACATCCGCTTGCCTTCGAGAATCGATGGATATCGTTCCGCCCGGAACGGGGGCCCCCGTAATTCTGAATCCTTGCTCTGTCCATTCGCGGGGTATGCCGCT
>JBGPYM010000339.1:0-2854 GCA_041493205.1 Bacteroidota bacterium | reverse complement strand
CGAGCGGTTTCTGGATCATCAGGTGTATCTTGAACTTCACGTGAAAGTCCGGGAACGATGGCGCGAAGACGACACATGGCTTGAACGCCTCGGATACAAACGATGAACAGCGAAAAACTGAAAATCTGGCTTGGCTTCGTCGTTATTTCGACCGTCTGGGGGTCCACGTGGCTCGCGATCAAGATCGGGGTCACCTCCATCCCTCCGTTTTTCGCGGCCGGAATCCGGTTTGCCATTGCCTCCGTGGTCCTGTATGCGATCATCCGCGTTCGTGGGCTCCGGGTTGTCACGACCCCCGACGCGAAAAAATTGTACCTTGTGATGGGCCTCCTCACCTTCTTCATTTCTTTTGGCCTTGTCTACTGGGGAGAACAGCACATTCCGAGCGGTCTGGGGAGCATCCTTTTTGCATCGTTCCCGTTCTGGGTTGCGTTGTTCGCCCATTTCCTTCTGCCGGGCGAGGCCATTGACGGATTCAAGGGCGCGGGCATCGCCATGGGATTCCTGGGCATCGTCCTGATCTTCTGGGGAGATTTCGATATCGGGAATCCTCTGGCAGGGTTCGGGATGGCCGCGATGGTGCTTAGCACGGTCCTCCAGGCCTACGTCCTCATCGTTGTCAAGAGACTCGGCCATGCGATCAGCCCGATCGTGATGAATTTTGCCGGGATGGCGATGGGTACCGCCTGTCTGATGCTCACGAGTGCTCTCACGGAAAAGTGGGTGGGTATCCCGTGGAATATCCCTGCTGCACTTTCCATCGTCTACCTCGCGCTCATGGGTTCGGTCCTTACGTTTGTAACGTACTACTGGCTCCTGAAGCGCGTGCAGGCCGTGTACCTGTCTCTGACCGCGTTCATCAATCCTATTGTGGCCGTGATCCTGGGTGCGCTGGTGCTCAATGAATCGCTCGGGGCATCGCTTGCCGTCGGCGCTGCGATGGTCCTCGCCGGTATCCTGGTGGCGAATGGAAAAGCTCTCCTCGAAAAAATCAGATAATTTTTGCCGTCGGTTGGCGCAGGCATGTTCCGCGCTGATGGCGGTCTGCTGCCTGGGTGCGGAGGCCCCTGCTCAGTCCCCTGTGGCGCCGTTCGACGTCGTCAGCTACGCGCTCGATCTGCGCGCCGCCATGGTGACGGAGGATTTTGGCGGCACAAACCTGATCACCCTCATCCTGAAAACCCCTGCCGATTCTGTCCTCCTCTACCAGCTCAAACTGCAGATCGACAGCGTGAAAGTCGACGGTGTTGTGCGCCCGTTCACCGTGAGCGACCCCACTGAACGCTTGACCGTCCGGCTCGGAGGAATCCGCCCGGCAGGAGACACGCTCCGCGTCGCCGTTGCATACCGCCGTCTCCCCGGCATTCCGCGACAAACTGACCGGCTCGGCTATTTCTTCTTCCGCGACACGCTTCCCGGTCTCCCGGCAAACCTCGGCTACACGATGTCGGAACCGCGGGAGGCGCGCTGCTGGATGCCGTGTTATGACGAGCCGTGGGAGAAGTCAACCGCCTCCATGACGGTGACAGTCCCGGCAGGGTATGTCGTCGCCTCCAACGGCACTCTGAACGGCACGACGGTGAACGGGGACCGGACGATCACGTGGCGGTGGCAGGAACGCCATCAGATCGCATCCTATCTCATCTGCGCAACGATTTCGCAATGGACGGTGCCGACGATCCACTTTCTCAGGGCGCCCGGCGACTCCATCCCGGTCCAGTATTTTGTCTGGGCCGCGGACTCGGCCCAGACCGCTGCCTATCTCCCGACCGTGCGCCAGATGATCGCGAACCTGAGTGCCGTCTTTGGCCCGTATCCGTGGGACAAATACGCGATGGCAGCCGTCACCCCCTTCGGGTATGGCGGGATGGAGCACCAGAGCGTTACGACCCTTCACCGGAGCCTGGAAACCAGTGAAAATGTGGTCGTCCACGAGCTCGCCCATCAGTGGTGGGGGGACCTCGTCACCTGCGGTGCATGGCCGGATATCTGGCTGAACGAGAGTTTCGCGACCTACAGCGAGGCGCTCTGGAAGGAATCACTCGGCGGGCTGCCGGCCCTGCGGGCGTATATGAACGGGATGCAGAATTTCAATTTCGGGTCGTGGAGCGGCGCTGTCTATGACCCGGAATCGCAGACCTTCAATCTCTTTGCAACCGTTGTCTACACCAAGGGCGCATGGGTCCTCCACACACTCCGGGGGGCGATCGGGGACTCGGCATTCTTCCGCTCACTCCGGAAGTGGCGTGAGCTCTATGCAGGGAAGAGCGCGGTCACGGCCGATTTCCAGGGCGCGGTCGAATCGGTGACGGGGACGCCGATGGCCTGGTTCTTCCGGGAATGGATTTACGGGACCGGCTGGCCGGTCTACTCCCTCTCCTCGCGCTGGCAGGGGGGGACCCTCTTCGTCAAGATCTACCAGCAGCAGCCCGCCACCTGGCAAACGTATCAGATGCCGGTCAAAGTGAGGGCGTACTGGGCGGGAGCGGACTCGACGTTCACACTGCTTGATTCGGCCCGGGCACAGACCTTTGCGATTCAGCTGGGGGTGAGACCGGACAGTGTGCTCTTTGATCCCGATGACTGGATCCTGAAGCAGCGTGGCACACCTGTCGCGGAAGACTGGCATGAAATACCGGCACAGCTCGTTCTCCTGCAGAACTACCCCAACCCGTTCAACACGGCAACAAAAATAACCTATGATCTCCCGGCAGTCAGCCGCGTGACAATCCGGGTGTTCGACATCCTGGGGCGCGAGGTGGCGACACTGCTGGACGGGGTGCAGTTGACCGGCACGCACACCGTCAGCTTCAACGGCCTCAATCTCGCCTCCGGGGTGTACATCTACCGGCTG
>JBGPYM010000065.1:0-13450 GCA_041493205.1 Bacteroidota bacterium | reverse complement strand
CTCCGCCGTCCGCTCCACCTGTTCGGATTCTGGGGGCTCGTTGCCGTGGCGATCGGCGTACTCATCGACGGATGGCTGGCGGTCGAGTGGTCCCTGGGAGCCACATCGCTGAGCAACCGGCCGCTCTTTCTGGGCGGCATTCTCTGCATCATTGTCGGCATTCAGTTCATTTCGATCGGCCTCCTTGGAGAGATGATCAGCAGGACGCGGGCCGGCGATCAGGAGTACGCGATCCGCGATTTCATCAAGTAGGCGGCGGAGCCCGATGGCCGCACATGCACAGGGGCCGGACTCCCTCAAGCCGGACTGCCGTTGGTTCAAGGGATGGGCTCCGTGCACGCCGCACAAGGAACACGGGGTTCACTGCACGGAGCCGGACGGCACCCCCTGTCCGCACTATGAGCGGATGACCGGCCGGATTCTGATCATCAAGCTCGGCGCCATCGGCGACGTCATCCGCACCACCCCGCTTCTCCATGCTCTCCGCCAGCATCATCCGGGCGCCCAGATCTGGTGGCTGACCCTCACCCCCGAGGTGCTGCCGCGCGACGTTGATGTCCCCCTCCCGTTCACCGCCCCGAGTCTTGCCACGCTCAGGGCCACGCCCTTTGCAATGCTGGTCAATCTTGACAAGGACCGCGAAGCCTGCGCACTTGCAGCCACCCTGCAGGCCCGGGTTAAAAAGGGGTTTACGCTGCGGGACGGCGTGCCGTCACCCGCAGATGCCGATGCGCACCATAAGTATATGACCGGCCTGTTTGACGATCTGAGCAAATCAAACACGAAGAGCTATCTCGAGGAAACATTCGAGATCTGCGGGTACCGGTTTGCGGGAGAGCCCTACATTCTCGATGCGCACGCGAAGGACGGTTACCGCTGGAAGATTCCGAAGAAGAAGCCTGTGATCGGCCTGAACACGGGGTGCGGCGGGCGATGGACTGCCAGGCTCTGGCCGGAGAAGAACTGGATTGAACTCGCGCAGCGGCTCAAACGGTCGGGCATGACGCCGCTTCTCCTCGGCGGGGAACAGGAACATGACCGGAACCGCAGCATCGCCCGCCGGAGCGGTGCGCTCTACGCGGGCCACTTCCCGATTCCGGTGTTCATCAACCTGGTCGATCAGTGCGACCTTGTGGTGACTGCCGTGACCATGGCCATGCACATCACCATCGGCCTGCGGAAAAAAATTGTCCTCTTCAATACTATTTTCAACCGCCACGAGTTTGAGCTGTACGGACTCGGGACAATCCTGGAACCGTCTCCCCCTTGTTCGTGCTATTTTGCGCCTGTCTGCACCGCGCCCGGGCGCGCGCCGCGCGGATGCATGGCAGACATCCCTGTCGCGAAAGTTCTGACCGCCGTGAAGACGCTTATCGCCTCCTGACCAACGCCTGACCCACTCAGCATGACACGTCATCCCAGCACGCCCCGGGCAGGGGGTGCACACCGCGACCAGGCTCCTCTTCTGCAGTCGCTCCGTGACTGGCATATTCTTGCGGCATTTGCACTCCTGACGCTTGTCTTTTTCCGCGAGGTGATTTTCCAGAAGGCGTTCTTCTGGGAAGATTTCATGTACCAGTTCTACCCGTTCCGCAATTTCGCGACTGTTTCCCTCTCCCACGGGGAGATTCCGCTCTGGGTACCGACCGTCTTCATGGGAATGCCGTTTCTGGCCGACATTACCGGGACGGTCGCCTATCTCCCGCATCTCATTCTCGTTCCGCTGGTCTCAGGCGGCAAGCTCAATTTCTGGTACGTTGAAATGTACCAGATCGCACACGTGTACCTTGCCGGCGTGTCGATGTATGCCTGCGCGAAGTCGTTCGGCCTTTCCAGAATCGAGGCGGGGTTTGCGGGACTTGTGTACATGCTCTCCGGGTTTATGACGGTCCATGCGATCCATCTGGTGATGATCTGCCAGGCGGCCTGGTTCCCGTTTGCAGTGCTCCTCTTCCGGAAAGCGCTGCATGAACGGTCGGCGATCGCCGCGGTGCTCGCGGGTGTGGTTATGTTCCTGATTACCTGCGGCGGACACATTCAGATTACGCTCTATTATTTCTTCTTCCTGTTCTGCTATTTCCTCTGGGAGGTTGCACACGGATTTTCCGCCTGGAAGGCCGACGGCCTGCTGAAGGGGGTGGCATCACGGGCAGGCCTGGCTGCCGCAGTGGTGATCATTGCGGTCGGACTTTCGGCCGTACAGCTCCTCCCCACCGCCGAACTATCGGAGTATTCGCTGCGCGAGGAGATGTCGTACGTCCGGTCCACGGACGGGCAGCTCGCCTGGTCACAGCTCCTGACACTGATCGTGCCAAAGTTTTTCGGCACCTCGAACCACCTCGGCGGGGAAAACCCGCTCGCCTACTGGGGTCCGCAGACATACTGGAACTTCTGGGAGACGTGCAGTTACATCGGGATCGCGGCGCTGCTTCTCTCGGTCGTTGCAGTGAAGTCTTTCCGGACCAATCGCCACATTCTTTTCCTGGCGGGATTCATCGTGTTTGCACTTCTCTGCGCGCTCGGCGATAACTTTTTCCTTCATTCGTTCTTCTATCATTATGTGCCGGGATTCAGCAAATTCCGCGTCCCGGGGCGATGGGGGTTCTTTCTCGCATTCTGCGGTGCGCTGCTGAGCGGCTATGGCATCCGGGCGCTCCTCGCCGGCGCACCACCGGTGCGCGGCATCCGCACGGCGGTTCTGACGTTCGCAGGCGCGACAGCACTTCTCACGCTCTGCATCTTCACGGGAATACTCGATCCGCTCATCAGTTCCGTCGTGCAGTCAGGAGCATGGAGGGGCGGCGGCCCTGCAACGGAGATGACGGCGTCGGCCCGCGCGATCGCCCTGCAACAGACCCTGATTGCCCTTCTGTTTACTGCCGTCTCCGCAGCGATCGTCCTTCTGTTACCAAGAAATCTGCAGCGCGCGGCGTTATTTCTTGCCCTCCTTGTCGTATGGCAGTTTGCCGACCTGTACGTATTCGGGTTCCAGCAGAACAACGGACGGGTCAATCCCGCGGCCTATTTTGACCAGCAGCGCCCGCTCATCGACCATCTGGTACAGGAGGGGCAGCAGGAATACTTTCGCGTCAATGCCCGCAATCCGCAGGGGATGCTGTTCGACAGAAACCAGGGGATGATCGACAGGATTTACCTCACCGAGGGGTATACACAACTTGCGCTCAAGAGACGATTTCCGCCGGCGGCGACTCCGGAGGCGATGTACCGGCTGCTGAATGTCAAATACCGGCTCCTGACGGACACGGTGATGCAGGGAGGGCGCGGACGCTTTCGTTTCCGGCTCGCACAGGATACACTCTTTCTTCCCCGGGCTTTTCTCGTGTACCATGCGGGGTTCTTCCCCACCGAAGAGGCCGAGACCGCTGCGATGAGCCGGCCCGGGTTCGACCCCGGGGATCTCGCCGCGCTCGAGGAACCGCTCCCGGAACCGCTCGACACCACTCTGGCCCGGGGGGCCGGCCGGGCAACCGTGACCGCCTACACGAATAACACGCTAAGCATCGCGGTACATACTCCCGGGCGCGGGTTCCTTGTGGTCAGTGAGATGTACTTTCCGGGGTGGAACGCGTACATTGATGGAGCGGCATCGCGTCTGTACCGGACCGACTGGAGCCTGCGGGGTGTCGTTGTGGAGCAGGGGGATCACATTGTGAATCTCCGTTACGAACCCCGGTCGTTCACACGCGGCGCACTGCTTTCCGGAGGAACCGGGGCAGTGTGCCTGGCGGTGCTGCTGATCGCAGCCCGGCGCCGCACGCGATCCCTCCCCTTACCGCACACGACCATTGTAAACGGCTGAACCCATGGTATCGATTGTCATACCGGTTTTTAACGAACGCGACACGCTTCCGGAGCTCCACCGCCGCATCACCGAATCAATGGCGTTGACCGGGCAACCGTACGAAATCCTGTTCGTCAACGACGGCAGCACGGACGGCTCGACCGAGGTACTCCGGACGATTGCGGGGCGTGACGCGCACACGCGCGCCCTCCATCTCGCGCGTAATTTCGGACATCAGATTGCGATCTCGGCGGGCATCGATGAGGCGCGGGGCGATTCGGTCGCCCTGATGGACGGGGACCTGCAGGATCCACCCGAACTGCTGCCGGAAATGGTCTCCCGCTGGAAATCGGGCGCTGAAGTCGTGTACATGGTGAAGCGAACCCGGAAAGAGAACATTGCAAAGCGCGTGCTCTTTCATTCGTTCTATGAGCTGATGCGAAAGATGTCCACGATCTCCATCCCGCTTGAGGCCGGCAACTTTTCGCTCCTCGACAGGAAGGTCGTCGATGTCCTGCGTGCCATGCCGGAGAGGAACCGCTACATCGCCGGAATGCGCGCATGGGCGGGGTTTCGGCAGACGGGGATTGAATTTGACCGCGACGCACGGTTTGCGGGGAAGCCGCACATGACTCTCTCCCTGCTGTTCCGCCTTGCATTCGACGGACTCTTCTCCTTCTCCAACGTCCCCCTGCGGATTGCAATGTACGTCGGGATGACGACGGCGGTCATGTCGTTCGCCGCGGGTATCGTTGTTCTGTACATCAAGCTGTTCACCGACCATGCCACACCCGGCTGGGCGTCACCGGTCGTCTCCATCCTGTTCATCGGCGGCCTGATCCTTGTCACGCTGGGGATCATCGGAGAGTACATCGGCCGCATTTATGACGAAGTGAAACGCCGTCCGCTTTATGTTATTCAGGAGCGGACGGGGTTTGGACCGGACGATCCGTCGCGGCCGCCGCACCAATGACCCGCCTGCAGAGATAACCCCGCCATGAAGATCGTCATCGTCGGGACGGCTTCCCCGCTGCGCGGCGGCATTGCGCACTACAATGCCCTCCTGTACACCGCACTCTCCGGACGGCACAGCGTCTCCATGGTCACCTTCCGGCGGCAGTATCCCGGATTCCTGTTTCCCGGCCGAACGCAGAAGGAAGAGGGTGGCGCGGATGAGTTCCGGATCCCGAGCAGGGTGCTCGTCGACTCGATCAACCCCTTCAACTGGGTGGCAACGGGGCGCACGATCCGCCGCGAGAAGCCCGACCTGCTGCTATTCAAGTACTGGCTCCCGTTTTTCGGCCCCTGTTTCGGCACCATCGCCCGCATCGTCAAGCGCGGGGGCGGCACCCGGGTGGTGTACATCTGCGACAATGTCATACCGCACGAGAAGCGGCCGGGGGACCGGGTGTTCACACGGTATGCATTCCACCCCGCCGACGGATTCATCGTGCAGTCGGCCGCCGTCGAGCGGGATCTTGTTTCCGTCATTCCCCGCGCCCGTTACGAGCTCGTTCCTCATCCGGTCTATCACGGGTTCGGTGCTGCGGTCCCGCAGGCCGAAGCGCGTCAGCGCCTCGGCATCATGGCCGGAGAGGTATTGCTGTTTTTCGGCTACGTGCGGAAATACAAGGGCCTCAGTGTCATGCTCGACGCCATGGCGCTCCTCAAGGACCGCGCTGCCCTGCATCTTCTTGTGGTCGGCGAGTTCTACGAAGACGAGGCTCCCTACAGGGAGAAGATCCGCGCTCTGGGCCTCGATCGGTCGGTCACCATCCGGTCGGATTATGTCCCGAATGACGAGGTGAAACAGTACTTCTCCGCCGCCGACGCCGTCGTGCTGCCGTACACTTCCGCCACGCAGAGCGGCATCGCACAGATCGCCTATAATTTCGACGTGCCGGTGATCGCGACGGCCGTCGGGGGTCTCACGGAGATCATCCGGGACGGTGAAACGGGCCTGATTGTTCCGCCCGACGACCCTGCGGCGCTTGCTGCCGCCATCACGCGTTTCTTTACATCCGTGGACCGGGGGCGGCTCCGCGCCATGGTGCACGAGGAGAAGAGGAAATATTCATGGGAGAACCTTGTGGCAGCCATTGAGCGGCTTGCCTCCTGACCATGAAGCAACAACTCCCGACATGTCCTGTCTGTGACGGCGGCGACGTTGCCCCGATGCCCTTCGGGTACGATGTCGGGGGAAAGCGTCTCCAGGCGGTCGGGTGCCGCAGGTGCGGGGTCATCGTCCTGCACCCGTTGCCGTCCGACGAAGAGATCGCGGCACTGTATACGAAGGAGTATTTCGAGGGAGACTTCCGGTGCGGACACGAAGGAAGCTGCTTTACGGATCCCGCACGTGCCGCTCTCGCCGGGGCCGGCCTGCTGGAGCGGATACGGCAGATGCGGCCCTCAGGGCGCTTTCTCGAGGTGGGATGTGCAGGAGGAGCCTTTCTCAACGCCGCTCGGCAGGCGGGGTACGAGGTGCAGGGTGTCGAGCTTTCGCGCGAAGCGTCACAATTCGCACGGGAGACATTCGGGCTCCCCGTCTTCACGGGTCATCTCCCGGAGGCCGGTTTTCCTGCTGACTCATTCGATATCGTGTATCTCGGGGATGTCATCGAGCATCTTCCGCGGCCGCGCGCAATCCTCGGTGAGGTGCTGAGGGTCCTCTCTCCCGGAGGAGTAGTCATGATGGCATGTCCATCACAGACCAACACCCTCTTTTCCCGGGCGGGGTTCGCCGTCTACCGTCTCCTGGCCCGGCAGGCAACGGTCCAGCTGCCGCCGTACCATCTGTTCGAGTACCGGCCCAGGAGCATCCGGTTTCTTCTCGAACGGTGCGGCTTCAAGCAGATTCAGGTTCGGCAGTATGCAATGCCGCCGGGCACGATTGCACTGCGCGGACCAGCGGCCCAACGGATTGGCAAGAAATTTTTTCAGTTCCCCAACTATGCGCTGACTGCCCTCTTCGGCGCCTTCGGAGACCGCATGGAAGTAACCGGGATAAAGCCGCATGACTGAAATATCGGAACATACCCGCACCTACTGGGAGTACGAGTACCAGGTCTCCTCCCGCTTCATGGCTTCCCTGCTCCGTCAGTGGGGCGTTGCGCTGGCGGGAGCGACCGTGCTTGATGTGGGGTGTGCCGAAGGGGGAGGGCTGTGCGCCCTTCATGATGCGGGCGCGCAGTGCGCGGGGTTTGATATTGATGAGCTCCGCGTCGATGCTGCACACGCGCTCCAGGGAGACCGCGCGATAGACTTCCGGACGGGGAATATGTACACCGACGGGACCCCGTTCACCGGAAAGCAGTTCGACCTGGTGGTCTTGCATGACGTCTTTGAGCACCTTGATCAGAAGCAGGCAATGATGGCCAAGCTGGGAACGTACATGAAGCCGGACGGCCGGCTCCTGATTACTTTTCCCCCCTACTACTCGGCGTACGGGGCGCATCAACAGCATCTCCGGGCGCCGCTTGCCCGGCTTCCGTTTGCACATTTGCTTCCGTTCGGGATCTCCGCGATACTACCGCGCCTCCGGAACGAATCACCCGCCATCGTTACCGAGGTACAGAAACTCGGCCGGTTGAAGATGGGGATGAGGAAGTTCGAAGCCATTGCCTCGGCAGGAGGCATGCGCGTTGTGGGAAAGAAGGCGTACCTCATCAGTCCGAACCACATCCGGTTCGGCCTGCGACCGCTCCCCGCCGGACCGGTGGCGCATCTCCCGTTTGTTGCCGAGCTCGTCTGCTCCGGGGTCGTGTATCTCCTTGCGAAAGCCTGACCATGGCACCGGCCGACCCTCCGACTTTCATCATCATCGTAAACTGGAACGGCAGGGCCGACACCCTTGAATGCCTCGCATCCCTCCACAATGCCGCGCTCCCAAACGTCCGGACGGTCGTCGTCGATAACGGTTCGGAGGACGGCTCGGCAGCCGCCATCCGCGACGCCTATCCCACTGTCACCCTCCTTGAGGCGGGGAAGAATCTGCGATTTGCTGGGGGGAACAACCTCGGCATCCGGCACGCGCTGGAGCGTGGCGCGGGTCAGATCCTGCTTCTCAATAACGATACGACCGTGGCCCCGGATTTCCTGGGCCATCTCTCCCGGACCCTGGCCGAGACGCCGGGTGCGGGCGTCGTCGCTCCCAAAATTCTCTATTATAGTTCGCCGCAGGAGATCTGGTATGCGGGGGGTGAGATTTCATTCTGGACGGGAACGATGCGGCACGTCGGGATCCGCGCAACCGACAGCCCCCGGTTTGGTAACGTCACCGACACCGCGTATGCTTCGGGATGTTGCTTTCTTGCATCGCGTTCGGCTTTCGAGAAGGTCGGCCTGCTCAACGAGACGTACTTCATGTACACCGAAGACGCCGACTGGTGCATGCGGGCGCGCACGGCGGGATACCGTATCCTGTTCGAGCCCCGTGCACGCGTCTGGCACAAAGTGTCCGTGAGCTCAGGAGGCCACCTGTCGGCGTACAAGCTCCGGCATAAATTCATGAGCAATATGCGTTTCTTTGCACGCCATGCTTCGTGGTACCACTGGCTGGTCTTTCCCTGGCTGAACGTCGTCGTCAACGGCGTGGCCGCCCTCCGTTACCTCTCCGCGCGGCGCTGAGCAGATGGAAATCGGAAAACATCTGCGGGCAGGCCTCTGGGGGGTGGCGGACAAGATGCTTGCGGTTGTGTACGGCCTGGGCTATGTCTGGCTCGTGATCAGGGTGCTGCCAGAGGAGGAATTCGGCAACTTCGTCCTCGTGCAGGAAGTTTTTCTGGTCATATCCGGACTTGCCACCGCATTTGCGCTCCAGCCCCTTCTTAAGTTTTCCTCGGAGGACAATGCCGACCTGTCGGGGGTCGTGTCGGCGGCCTGGTGGCTCAATGCAGCGTTCGTTGCGGCAGCCTCGGCCGTCGTGGTCGCGCTCAGCGCGCCTGCCGGTGCCCTGCTGAACTCCCCCTCCCTGAGTCCCCTGCTCCTGTATGTGCCGGCCATGCTGGCGGCGTCCTTTGTGCGTAATTTCACCATGACGCTTCTCCAGGCGAGATTCCGGATCCGCGAAGTCTTCTGGATGGACGCGGTCCATTTTCTCGGCGCGCCTTTCCTCGTCTGGGTTGTCTCGCGGATCCATGCCTTTGATACGGCGTTGGATCTCATCGTGATCAATCTTGCCTCGCTCGGCAGCTCGTCGCTTCTGGGCCTCTGGTTCACGCGGAGGATGGCGCGCGTCACGCTTCGCCCCCCGCCGCAGTCGGTGCGTCAGATATGGGATTACGGGAAGTATTCGCTGGGTGGCATCATCAGTTCCCAGTTTTCGACGCGTGCGGATTCCTTCATTCTTGCCGCATTTACGGGGCCGATCCAGGTGGCCGTGTACAACTCCGCAAAGGTCTTCGTCCGATTGTACGAAATGGCCGCGCAGGTTGCACAGATGTTCGTCCTTCCCGCCGCCTCCCGCCTCTCGTCGCTGGGAGAATCAGCATCCCTGAAAGCGCTGACGGAAAAGGCGATACTGTTTCTCACCGTGGGCCTGCTCCCGGTCACCCTGGTGTTTCTTTTGTTCCCGGACCTGCTGATTGCGGTGCTGTACGGCGGGCGCTATGCCGGGGCGGTGCCCGTCATTAGAATCTTTTCTCTCCTGACGTTCATGGTACCCCTTGCCGCGGTCGGTTCCAATGTCATCATGGGGCTTGGACACGCGCGGGTTACGTTCATGCTCGGCGTGAGCACTCTTGCCGCGTCACTGGCGGCGTTCCTGATCTGCATTCCACCGGGCGGCGCAACGGGAGCGGGGTTGGGGTACGTACTGGGCAGCGCGGTCGCTGCCGCACTCACAGCACGCGCACTCAACCGGTTTGTGCCGATCAGCGCGGCCGAGGTCGTGCGCCGTTTGAAGGACATCAAAATGTTTCTGCTGGACAGGTTGTGATGCCCGGCCGGTGACGCTGCACCCCGCATTCCGTTTATTTTTACCGGTTTTTTCGCTATACTCCAAGCTACAACGTGGTGTACCCTACGGACCCGCAATGAAAGCACTCATCGCCGGCATCACCGGGCAGGACGGCTCGTATCTTGCCGAGTTCCTTCTCGCCAAAGGATATGAAGTTCACGGCATTCTCCGCCGGAGCAGTTCCTTCAACCGCGGCAGGATCGACCATATCTATATTCAGGATCCGGCGATCATGAACAAGCGGCTCTTCCTTCATTACGGAGACGTCACGGACACCAGCAATCTGAACCGGCTGCTTGAAAAGATCCGTCCCGAAGAGATTTACAACCTGGCAGCACAGAGTCACGTGAAGGTTTCGTTTGACGTCCCCGAGTACACCGCCGAAGTTGACGCCGTCGGCACCCTCCGGTTCCTGGACGCCATCCGTGAAACCGGGACGCAAACACGATTTTACCAGGCCTCGACGAGCGAATTGTTCGGCAAGGCGCGGACCATACCGCAGAACGAATCGACCCCTTTTTATCCGCGCAGTCCCTACGGGGTCGCGAAGCTTTTCGGGTACTGGATCGTGGTAAATTACCGCGAAGCGTACAACCTGTTTGCGTGCAACGGAATCCTCTTCAACCACGAATCCCCCCGTCGCGGCGAAAACTTCGTCACGAGGAAGATCACCATCGCTGCGGCACGTATCAAACACGGCATGCAGTCGACGCTTGCCCTGGGAAATCTCAATGCAAAGCGTGACTGGGGCTACGCGCCCGAATATTGCGTGGCCATGTGGCTCATGCTGCAGCAGGATCTGCCGGATGACTATGTCGTTGCGACCGGGGAGACACATACGGTCCGGGAGTTCGTCGAACTGGCTTTTGACGAGCTCGGCATGCCGGTTCGCTGGGAGGGTGAGGGAGCAATGGAAAAGGGGATACACACGAAGACCGGAAAGACGGTGGTTGAAGTCAGTCCGCAATTTTATCGTCCGACCGAAGTGGACATTCTCGTCGGTGATGCGAGCAAGGCGCACGCAAAGCTCGGCTGGCGGCCGGCCACGAAATTCGGCGACCTGGTGAAGATGATGGCCAGGGCGGATTATGACAGTGTCGCGCGGCAGGGTTTCTAGACTCTCAACCGGAATGACCGTCATCAACGAATCCTGGATCCGGCATCTTCCCTCCGGTTTCCGTGAACGGCTCCACGGGCGTATTCAGCTCCAGAAAATCCTGAGCAACATCATATGGCTTTCGCTGGACAAAGTCCTGCGACTCGGGATTACGGCCGTGATCGGCGTCTGGATGGCCCGTTACCTCGGCCCCGAGCAATTCGGGCTCCTGAACTATGCCGCTGCGTTCGTTGCACTGTTCACCCCCCTGGCAACGCTCGGGCTTGACAGCATCCTCGTACGCGACATTCTTAGTGACGACGATGCGGCCAGGCACGCCACCCTTGGTACCGCGTTTGCGATGCGCTGTGCAGGATCGGCCGTGGGTGCCCTCTGCGCGACGGTCCTGATCACCTGGATCCGTCCCGGCGATCCGCTGACGCTGGTGCTGGTCGTTCTGTCGGCACTCGGGATGTTTGCGCTTGCCTTTGACGTCATTGACAGCTGGTTTCAATCGCAGGTCAAGGTCAAGTTTGCCGTCTATGCGAAGAACGGCGCATTCCTGGTCATGTCCGCAGTCCGCGTGGTCCTGCTTCTCATGCACGCGCCGCTGGTCACTTTTGCCGCTGCGACGCTCGCGGAACTGCTGCTCGGGGGCGCCGCGCTCGTCGTCATGTACCACCGGCGGGGGCAGCACATGCGTGTGTGGCGTGTGCGCATCGACCGCGCTCTTCAGTTTTTGCACGACAGCTGGCCTCTTGCGTTTGCCACGCTCGGGACCATCCTGTACATGCGCATAGGTCAGGTCATGCTTGGCGGCATCCTGACAGTCCGCGAGGTGGGCGAGTATTCGGTGGCACTCCGTCTCGCCGAGGCCTGGTACTTTCTTCCTGTGGCGATCACGGCGTCAGTCTTCCCATCAATCCTTGTCGCAAAACGGACCGATAGCGTTCAATATGCCCGCCGGATGCAGATCCTGTACGGGTCACTGAGCGTGATTTCCCTGGTCGTCGCGATTCCCACGTCGTTCTTCGCACACACGATCATTGCGGTGGTGTTTGGCCCGCAATATGCGGCGGCCGGGCCGGTACTGGCGATTTACGTCTGGGCCAGTCTCCCCGTGTTTCTCGGCATCGCCAGCGGTCAATACCTGATTGCGGAGAACAGGACACAGGTCGCGTTGTTCCGTACCGTTACCGGTTCGGTGGTCAACATCGTTCTCAACCTTGTGCTGATCCCGCGGTACGGGACCACCGGCGCGGCCGTCGCCGCGCTCATCGCCTATACCGTTGCAACGTTTTCGTTCGGCGTCGTGCGGAACCTGCGCGCTCACCTGGGGCTGATGGCACGATCGGTGAATCCGCACTTCCTGCTGACGGAGCTGCGCAAAGCAACCGGGAACTGACAGGGCATCGCTTATCATGGCCGAGACTCTTGGATCACTCTGCGACAAGCTGACGGTGGTGAAGCTGAAACAATGGCACACGACCGACCCCCAACGACTTGAGAGTCTCACCGGACAGGAGGCGCAGCTCACGGACGAGATCAACGAGTTCATCGGTGCGGCCGCTGCCGGTGCAATCCCTTTTGACCGGCTGATGTTTGCGGCAAACAAGGTGTATGCCTCGCCGCAGGGGGCTGCAGACGCCATCAGCGGAACGATCGGGGAGGTGGTGTCCCGGCTTGCCGGTGTGAACTGCGCGCTCTGGCATGAACAGGAGAAAGTATACGAATTCGGGAAGATTCCGCCAGACCGGAAGGATGGCGTGATACAGGAACTTGCACGGCTGAATCTTGACAGGAACAAATGTATCGAAGAGATTGACCGTCTCGTCCGCGACCTGATTGCCGGACGGAGCGGGATCGCGACGACCTGAAGGAACAACGATGCATCTCACTCACAGAACAACGTGCCGCGTGTGCGGCTCTTCGGCTCTCACCAAGGTGATCGACCTCGGGGAGCAATACTTGCAGGGCTCGTTCGTCAAACCCGGCAAGGAACTCCCCCCGCTCCGCAAAATACCGACGTCCCTCGTCCGGTGTGACCCGGTGAGGGACGAGCGGGCCTGCGGCCTTCTCCAGATGGAACACACGGTTCCTCCGGAGATCCTCTACTCCGCGTACTGGTACCGCTCGGGGACGAACGACACCATGCGGAACCATCTTCGCGGCATCGTCACGGAAGTGATCGCAGTCCACCGGGGAAAGCCCTCGACCGTCCTTGACATCGGGTGCAACGACGGGACGCTGCTTGCGTTCTATCCCGCCGACACCGCGAAATTCGGGATTGACCCGTCGGATGTCGCTCAGGAGATAGGCGGGGACGTTACGGTCGTGCAGGACATTTTCCCGTCGGAAGAGCTGGTCACCAGGCTCGGCGGCAAGAAGTGCGACATCATCACCTCCATTGCCATGTTCTACGACCTCGAGGACCCCATCGCATTTACCACGGGGATCCGAAGGATTCTCGCACCCGACGGCATCTGGGTCTTCGAGATGTCATATATGCCGACGATGCTGAAGATGACTTCATACGACACCATCTGTCATGAGCATCTGGAGTATTACAGTCTCGCGGTGATCGAGTTCATCCTCG
>JBGPYM010000269.1:0-4052 GCA_041493205.1 Bacteroidota bacterium | reverse complement strand
CTTCGCCGACGTCGCAGTCGATCATCTGAAAGGGAACTACTGCGGCGCGCACAGCCGGGATTACCCGGAAGATATCATCAACCCCCTTGGTGCGCCGATGACTCGCGTCATCTGGCTCTACTTCGGTGAGCCCGCGGAGGAGCGCTGGGATGATGCGCGCTTCCGCCCGCGTTACCGCGGGTCATGGGAGTCGGTCTTCGGCGCCCTGGGCACCTACCGGCTCCCGCCCGTGATCGAACGGATCGCGCTCGACCGGGCGACGCCCTACGTGCACACGGAGACAAAGAGGGTCAGGAACATCATCCGGTACAGCGATGTGATGAACCCCCCGGTCTATAAGTACCTCTACATGACGCCCACGTATGCCCTCGGATCGCTGCAGGGAGGCATTCTCCAGCCCATCCAGCAGCACACGTGGGACGTGACATATGTCTCCGACAAGCCGAATAACACGCTCTTCACGCTTCACCCGTTCTTCTCGGGAAAGGAACTGGCGATGTTTTTCCCCGAAGAGATCAAATTCCTTGCGGGAGAGGTCGATCGGTACCATAAAATTTACACGAGTCCTGACAAGTGGAATTCAAGCTCTCCGTATGAGCAGACATTCCAGCACAAGAATGCGATCATCGTTCTGTACGATATCGACACGGCGGCACAGCACAGGCATATTGACGGATTCTTCCCGGGCACGCTCGACGAGCGCGTCACGGACCGCTCGGGATGGATATTCTGCCGGAGCGGGGATACCTATATCGCATTCTTCCCCGCGAAGCCATACGCCATGACACAGGAGGAGGGGCACTGGCGCTGGCGCAGCACCGACCGCAAAAATGCGGTCGTGGCTGAAGTCGGATCGCGTGCCGAGGATGGATCGTTCGGCGCCTTCTGCACCCTCGTCTCCGCCAATGTGCCCCGGTTCCGCCTTCTGAAGGAGCGTCCCTCGGTGCGGTACAGCACGCGGCAGGGCGACGTCATGGACTTCACGTTCGGCGGCACAAGGCTTCTGAACGGCCGAGCGGTATCGTTCGCGGACTATCAACTCTTCCACGGGCCTTTTGTCAACAGCAGGCTCAAAAGCGGCGTCATTACACTCACGGCGGGAGGGATGAAGCGGGTCCTTGATTTCAACAACGTGACAATTTCCGAGACCAACACGCGGTGAACGTTCGATGACAGGAACACTGAAACTGTTCGGGCTTTTCATTCTGCCGTGCTGCACGCTCCTCCAGGCGCAGAATTCTACCGTCTACGTCTCTGTGGTTGCGACGAAGCTTTTTGTCGTCGGCGCGGCAAATCCGAAGACGGGCATCTTTTACCAGCGGCCGTCCGATGACACGACCTGGCAGCACACGGGTGCGGTGAACATCCGGGCGTTCAGCCTTGCTGTCCCCGCCTCCGGCAAGGGGAAGACGATCTACATCGCCTCCGGCAACGGCGTCCACAAATCGACGGACGGGGGCCTGACCTGGAGAGTCACGACCGGCTGGAGAATCACGGAGGTTCTCTGGGTGGCTCCCGATCCCCGTGACCCCGACGTCGTCTATTGCGCTACCCCCTACGGTGTCTTCAAATCGGCGGACGGATGCGCCACGTGGAATGAGATGAACCGGGGACTCAGGGCGCTCTTTACGACGTGCGTCAAACCCGACGTTGCGGTTCCGGGACGCGTGTACTGTACGACCGAAGACGGGCTCTACCAGAGCGACGACGGCGCCGGGCAGTGGAAGCGGTCCACGCTGAGCGTGCCGGCGGTCCGCACCATTGCCCAAAACCCCGCAGATCCTTCGGTGCTTGTTGCGGGGACGGAATCGTACGGCATCTATGTTTCGCGAAACGGCGGCGCGACGTGGGCCCGGAGTGAGGCCGGCATCGATCATCAGACGTTTTACACCGTCGCTTTTGACCCCGTCAATCCGGAGACTGTGTATGCCGGCGGATACGTGACCGGGGTGTATAAATCAACGGACGGTGCACGGAGCTGGAAACGGATGAACGACGGACTTTCCGTGCTGACGATTCACGGGCTTGCGGTTGATCCGACGGCCCCCGGGCGTGTGTACGCAGCGAGTCTCTGGGGCGGGGTCTACAGGACGGACAACGGCGGCCAGACCTGGAGGAATGCAGGCCTCGGCGGCTCGGAGATCTGGAATGTGGTCATACAGCCTTTCTGAACGGACGAAATCATGACAGTGAAGATTCTCACGCTCTGCGTGCTTTGCACCCTTGCCCGCCCGGCTGCGGGGCAACAGCTCTCCCGGGAAGAATATCTGAAGGGGTTCGGGGAACGCGCCCGCTACGTCGCATCACTCTACGACACATCCCTCGGCGGCTCGTATTATGCGGCGGCGTCGCGCTACGCCCATAATGCCGGCATCGCGACGGCGGACAGCATCCTCACCGCAGCGCTCAAAGTGCCGCAGGGTGACATGTTCTGGATGTTCCCGTGCATGGCTGCCTACCTGCATGGCAAAGAGAAGATGTCTCCGGCAACACGAGAGGTTGTGCGGAACGCGTGGAAGACGTACGCGCCGTACCGGGGCGACACGGAGAACCACTGGGCGATGTACCACTCGACACTCTTCCTCGCTGCCGAGCAATGGCCCGGGCTTCCGGGATCGGAGTGGTTCAACGGGAAGAGTTCGGATGAAAATCTCGCCGATGCGCGCGACTACCTCATCCAATGGATGACCATTGCCACCACGATCGGACAGGGGGAGTTCGATTCACCCGACTATTTTTCCGAATATGCGGTCTCCATGTCGCTGCTGGCGGACTTTGCCCGCGACCCGGAAATGAAGAAACGCGGCGCCATGATGTTCGATTATCTCCTCGCCGATTTTGCCGCCGAACACCTCAACGGCCAGTACCTGGGCGGATTCAGCAGAGTCTACCAGCCTGCGGTCTTCAAGCCTCTTCTGTCGGCCGCGTCCGCCTACGCCTACCTGTTTTTCGGGACGGGGGAGCCGACGCAATCGGGGTGGGTCCTCATCCCCGCCCTTGGCACGTACCGCATGCCGCAGATAATCTATGAGATCGCGACCGATCGGTCGATGCCCTATGTCCATCGGGAGCGGAAACGCGTGCGGAACGTGATCCGGTTCGGCGCCGAGAAGAATCCTCCGGTCTATAAGTACACGTATGTGACTGCCGACTATGGCCTTGGGTCACTGCAGGGGGGGCTCCTCCAGCCGATTCAACAGCATACGTGGGGCGTACGCTACGCCTACGGGGCACCGTACACCACGATTTTCGGGCTCCATCCTTACTGGTCGAGCATGGAGCTGGGCATGTTCTTCCCGGAAGAGCTCAAACCGCTGATCGCGGACGTCGTGGGCTCGAAGAGCACGTACAACAATCCGGACAAATGGACGGGGGGATCGCCGTACGAGCGGACCTTTCAGCACAGGAACACGCTGATCGTGCTCTATGATATTCCGCCGGGAACGATGGCCGAACACATCGACGGATTCTTCCCCCGCAACCTGGAAGCCCGCATCGATGATCCTTCCGGGTGGATATTCTGCAAAGCGGGAGATACGTATGTCGGCTGGTTTCCGCTGCAGGCGGGGGAATGGCTCGAAGAGCACGATACGCCGGGCCAGTCGAAAAACGCCATAGGACGTCCTGTCGATCTCGAGAAGAGCAAGGAGACGGGCAACTGGAGATTCCGCAGCCACCGGCTCCAGAACGGCGAAGTCGTTGAAGTACGTTCGAAGAAGGAAATCGGTTCGTTCGAGAAGTTCTGCGCCGCGCTCCGTTCACACACGCCGAAGGCCGATCTGACGCCCGGCGCGGTCACTGTCAGCTACACGACCCCGGGCAAGGAGACCATGAAATTCTCCTTCCCGGAAGGGCGCTGGCTGAACGGTGTCAGGGTTGACCTGTCGAAGACAAAGCTCTTTGACGGACCGTTTCTGCAGGCCGATGTCGGAAGTCAGAAGCTGCTCATGCGCCACGGGGGGAAAAAACTGCTCCTTGATTTCACAAACCTCTCCGTGACTGAATGACATGAATATACCGCCCCGCTCATCGGTACGCGATCTTGACGTCAT
>JBGPYM010000149.1:0-7669 GCA_041493205.1 Bacteroidota bacterium | reverse complement strand
TGGTCGTCGATGATGAGGAAGTCATGCGGGAATCTCTTGCAGCGTGGTTGCGGGAGGACGGCTATGTCGTGGACACTGCGGTGTCGGGGTCCGAAGCGATCGAGCGGGCGCGCACGCAGGACTACGCGATCTATTTTATTGACTTGAAGATGCCCGGAGGAATCGACGGTATCGAGACCATGATGGAAATCCGCAAAGCGCAGCCCGAAGCGTCGATTATCATTGTCACTGCCTATGCGACCGTCGACACGGCGATCACGGCGATGAAGGAGGGTGCCCAGGAGTACATCGTCAAGCCGTGCAACCCTGAGGAGATATCCCTGCTGGTCGAGCGGATCATCAAGATCAAGAACCTGCAGCGCGAAAACGTGATCCTCCGGAAAAAGCTGACACGGCAATACAGTTTCCATGACATCGTGAGCAAGAGTCCGAAGATGCTGGAAATCTTCAGCCTGATTCGCGACGTCGCGAGCCTGCGGAGCACGGTCCTTATCCAGGGTGAAAGCGGAACCGGCAAGGAACTGGTGGCCCGGGCGATTCACTATTCGGGCGGCAGGGCCTCAAAGCCGTTCATCGGGGTGTCGTGTGCGGCGCTCGCGGAAACCCTTCTGGAGTCGGAGCTTTTCGGGCATGAACGGGGGTCGTTCACAGGAGCAGTGGAGCAGAAAAAGGGAAAATTCGAACTTGCCGACGGAGGGAGTCTCTTCCTGGATGAGATCGGGGATATCTCGCCGAAGTTGCAGCTGAACCTCCTGCGGGTTCTGCAGGAGCGCGATTTTTATCGTGTCGGGGGAAGCCGCCAGATCGAGGTCGACGTGCGGGTCATCGCGGCGACGAACCGGGACCTCGAACAGGATGTGAAAGACGGGCGGTTTCGGGACGACCTGTACTACCGGCTCAACGTGATTAACATCCGCATTCCCCCGTTGCGCGAACGGCGGGAGGACATTCCGCTCCTTGCGCATCACTTTGTGGAGCGCATAGCACACGAGCTCGGGAAGGACGTCGGTTCAATCTCGGAAGGAGGGCTTGCGGTGCTCATGGATCACGACTGGCCCGGGAATGTCAGGGAGCTCGAAAACGCACTCGAGCGGGGAATCGTGGGGGCGAAGAATGCGGTGCTGAGCGATGAGGACTTCTCGTTCCTGGACCACAAGCGCGGTCCGGAGGTCTGGGCGCCGCCGAAGGACATGACACTGGAGCAGATCGAGAATCAGGCGATCACCGCGATGCTGCAGCGGACACACGGAAACATTAAGGAAGCCGCGTCCGCGCTCGGCATCGACCGGTCAACACTGTACGAGAGGATCCGGAAGTACAATCTGCCGCGGTATTAGTGCGCACCTCCGTTTGGGAGACGGAAGTGCTCCGGGGCTCAGGCGCGATCGACGAGCAGAAACGTGCACCCTTTTTCTGTGCGCACATCGTCGTCAACGCTCCCTGTGCTGGAGACACTCGCCCATCCGGGTCCAAGCCGCCGTCCTGCCTGAATGAGCTCGCCCTCGAGGATATAAATGAACTCAGGACGCTCGTGGGTATGGACCGGAAAGCGCGCGCCGGGATTGAATCGAACAAGCTGTAGCTCCCAGCCCTCCGTTGTTGCCACGTCCTTTACCGTAACCCCCTCTGTGAACGTCGATGGCCTCCAGGGGATGTCGGCCGAGTTCACAAACTTCTGGTCCGGCGTCTTGCTCGATTCGGTCACCATGGTGATTACCCTCCTGAAAGTTGTACGTATCCGAGGAGAAGCATGTTGAGTCACGCCGACAAAAAAGGCCTCGAATGAGGCCTTTTTTGCTTGTGCACCCGGAGGGATTTGAACCCCCAACCCTCAGATCCGTAGTCTGATGCTCTATCCAATTGAGCTACGGGTGCAGTTATCGGCGCTTTGCAGCCCCGATGCACCAAAATACAGAAAATCGTGATTTCTTGCAAGGATGATGACTTGACAAATTCCCCGGAACCACTACCTTAGAATCTCCCCACGGTCGCATCGGGAGTGTGCCGCGCCGGGTGTCGAATAAGTGGCGGTGCGTTCGATTACTTCATGCCCGGCAAGTTCACGCCGAGCAATTGGCCCGCGTAGGAGCAGTTCTTTAACAAACCAGGAGGAGGTCCGCTGATGAGCAGCGTGCGAGTTCTTGTCGGAACCCGTAAGGGCGCATTCATTCTTTCATCGGATGGGAAGCGCAAGCAGTGGAAGGTCAGCGGCCCCCATTTCGCCGGGTGGGAGGTCTATCATGTCAAGGGCTCCCCCGTCGACCCCAATCGTATCTATGTCTCTCAGACGAGCGGGTGGTTTGGCCAGATCATTCAGCGATCCGACGACGGCGGCAACACATGGCTCCAGCCCGGGACGCCCGCCGGGCAGGAGCTGAAATCGCCGGAAGGGATGCCCATGGGCGAAAGCAACAAATTCGTCTATGACACGTCGGAGAAGTCGGGGAAGGCGCTGACGACGCATCAATGGTATGACGGGACCCAGCACCCGTGGGAATTCAAAAGGGTCTGGCATCTCGAGCCGTCGTATACCGACCCCGACACGGTGTTTGCCGGGGTCGAGGATGCGGCCATCTTCAAGAGCGTGGATGGCGGAAAGACGTGGCAGGAGCTCTCCGGGTTGCGGGGCCACGGCACGGGTCCCCAGTGGATGCCGGGGGCGGGAGGGATGTGCCTGCACACAATCATCCTGGACCCCGTGAATCCCAAAAGGATCGTCATCGCGATCTCCGCGGCGGGCGCGTTTCGGACGGACGACGGCGGCGCGACGTGGAAGCCGATCAACCGCGGGCTCGTCTCGCAATACATTCCCGATCCCAATGCGGAAATCGGTCATTGCGTCCACCACGTCGCGATGCACCGGTCGCGGCCGAATGTCCTTTTCATGCAGAAGCACTGGGATGTGATGCGCAGCGATGACGCCGGAGATTCATGGCATGAAGTGAGCGGGAACCTGCCGACAGATTTCGGGTTTGTGATCGACGTTCACGCGCACGAGCCGGAGACGATCTACGTCGTCCCCATCAAGAGCGACGGCGAGCACTATCCACCCGACGGGAAGCTCCGCGTGTACCGCAGCCGCAAGGGCGGCAACGAATGGGAGGCGCTGACGAACGGACTTCCGCAGCAAGACTGCTACGTGAACGTCCTCCGTGATGCAATGACCGTCGATCAACTCGATTCATGCGGAGTCTATTTTGGGACCACCGGCGGCCAGGTATACGCGTCGGCCGATGGCGGCGATCACTGGTCGGCGATCGTGCGCGACCTCCCTGCCGTTCTGTCGGTAGAGGTGCAATCGTTGCCATGACCATTCGCATTGTCCTCCCGCCCCATTTGCGCACGCTCGCGCGTGTGGGGGGGGAGGTCCTGATCGATCTCTCCGGCCCCGTGACGCAGCGGACCGCGCTGGACGCCCTGGAATCCCGCTACCCGATGTTGCGGGGCGCAATCCGTGATCATGCGACACAGCAGCGCCGGCCCTTCATTCGCTTCTTTGCGTGCAAGCAGGATTTCTCGCTTGTGCCGCCCGACACGCAGCTTCCGGCCGACGTCGCCTCGGGAAGGGAACCGTTTCTGATCGTCGGCGCAATTGCCGGCGGATAATCATGGGCTTGCTGAATCCTGGTTCAAGATCGCCGGAGATCTTCAAGGATCAGAGCAAGTTGCCGGAGTGGCCCAATGAACCGGTTCTTGTTTTCGGAGCGGATTGCGATAAGTGACATGCCGACTCAAATGGCGAAGAGCAGTGCGGCCCCTAGGGGGTGAGTTTCAATCCCCCCTCCGACGAACAGCGAAAACGTGACCACGACGATGATCGCGCAGCTCAGAGGGACCCCTACCCAATCCAACCGCTTCTTGAACAGAGCCCCACGCCGGCACAACAGAGAAGCACGATGTTCATGTTCCCCCAGTTGCGAACGAGCGTGTGCGTGAGGAACGAATAGAGGATTATCTGGTACACGATCGCGGCCCAGACATACCCGCCTACCGTTTTGAATTCTTTTCTCACCCGCGATGCGATGATCGCCTTGTCGACGTCGGATAATGTTTCAATTGCTTCATACAGCAGGTGGACCTCCTCGTCGCGGTGCATTTGCTCGTTCATATCGGCTGCGAGCGCACTGCGCTCCGTCAATTCGATATGCGGGGGTTTCCGGCGACTCCGCCGGACGTGTGTCATCGCCGTCTGCAGAGCCACCGTGTACATCCACGTCGATATTTTCGATTCACCCCTGAAGCGCGGATATGATTTCCAGAGTTGGTACATGATTTCCTGAAATACGTCCTCGCGTTCATCGGCATCCCCGAAGAAATAGGCACGGCACACCCGGTGGACGATCCCGATATTCTCATTCAGATCTGTGAGGAACGTTGATTCCGGTGGGGGGTGCATTGTGCCTTCATTCTCTGATATACTGAATGAGTATCCGGATATTCAAAAAAACTACAGTTTTCAAAGCTGTCCTTAATCGCCGAAGGACCAAATTCAGCGCGGTCGATCAGTACATGCGCGCGCTCCCCGTCCCGGTACGGCGGAAGGCGGAAGAGTTGCGGAAGATCATTCAACGCGCCGCACCGCACGCGGACGAAGTCATCAGTTACAATATTCCGGCGTTCAGAGTGAACGGTGTGCTGGTCTACTTTGCGGGGTACGAGAAGCACATCGGTTTCTATCCGACGAGTTCACCTATTCGAGTGTTCAAATCCGAATTGGCAGCATACAAAACTTCAAAGGGAGCCATCCAGTTTCCGCTGGAGAAGAAAATTCCCGCCCCCCTGGTGAGGAAAATTGTGAAGTTCAGGATTGAAGAAGATGTGAAAAAGGGATCGACAAGACACTAAAGAAGAATTGAAGGTGAGAGGGGAGAGCGGTTGAACGACAAAGGGCTCCGGATAAGATATCCGGAGCCCTTTGTCGTTGGTAGCCTTAACGGGAATCGAACCCGTATTTCAGCCTTGAGAGGGCTACGTCCTAAACCGTTAGACGATAAGGCCGGAACCGACGGACAGCAGTCAATGGACTATTGTCTATTGGTTGCTGCCCCGCAAGGATTCGAACCTCGATAAGCAGATCCAGAGTCTGCTGTCTTGCCATTAGACGACGGGGCAATACACAAAAGCAGAACGAATTTACGCAATTCCCTCGAAAGTGTCAACGCATTCTGACAGACCCCGACCTCGGCCCGCTCGCGCTGAAAGTCGGGGCACGGAGACTGAAAACTGTCTATATTGAAACACAGGAACTGCCTCACGCAGCTCTTCATCATGTGGGTGGCCTTCATGAATGGAAGTTTTTCTCTATGCAAAGGGAATGTATGGCAGTGAAGTCCAACATCGAATGGAAAATGTGGGGAAGGACTGATCCCCTGTGGGCTGTCGCAGCATGGAAGGACAAACACAAGGGAGGCCCAAATCCCTGGACAGACAGAGAATTCTACGAGTTGGGCCGGAGGGACTGGTCCGATTTCATTCTCCATTGGGAGAAGTACGGGATTGACAACAAGGTGGGACTGGAGATTGGATGCGGCGCGGGGCGTTTGACGGGCCCCATGGGCAGTTATTTTCTCGGACTCCACGCTTTGGACGTTTCCGATGCAATGATTGACTATGCACGCAAGCATGTTGGTGATGAAAACGTATCGTTCCATGTAGTGGATGGGAACAACATCCCTCTCCCTGATGCGTCGGTAACGGCAGTCTTCTCAACACATGTTTTTCAGCATCTCAATTCCATGGATGATGCAACTTCCTATTTCCGGGAAATCTTCAGAGTCCTCCGAAGAGGGGGGAGCATGATGATACATTTGCCCATTGCGGCTTGGCCCGTGGATGCCCCGCGCTGGGTAAGACTGCCGTATCAGATCAGATCCTCAGTTGTGAGATTCAGACATGCCCTGAAACGTCGCGCAATTGCGAAAGGGCGTTTCACTTCCCTGATGGAGATGCATTCATATCCCTTGGATTTTCTCTACAGCACCTTGCGCGAATGTGGCTTTCGTGACATAGAAATCTCTGTCTTTGTGACGAAGTCCAACGACGGCCCCCATCCATTTGTCCTGGCGAGAAAGGTCGAGTAAATCCTCATTTTGGTCATTTCCATAGATAATGCGACCGGTGGAGGGGCCGGACGAGGGTTGATTTCTGAATAGAGTAGCACTACCTTCTCCTATATACATCTGACCGGAAGGATACCCCCGATGAAGAAGCTCATAAGTGTACTGGCCGCGATCATGCTCCTCACATCCTTCGGAGCAGATCCCGCTTCCGCGCAGCTGACCGTGGGGAGATGGGCCCTGGGATTGCATGCCGGAGCGAACTACTGGATCACCGATTACAACACGCTGAAAATCGGTCCGGGAGGCGACATGTTTCTCCGCTACGGACTGCACAAGTATTTTTCCCTCGGCCTCATGGGAGGGTATGAAGTCCTGAAAACCGAGCAGACAACATCCCTCGGCGCAGGCGCATTCAAGGGGTACATGCGCGTCACTGCAATCCCCGCTGCACTCGTCGGCTACATTCACCTGTATCCCTCGAGAGCCTTCAGTCCGTACATTTATATCGGCGGGGGCGCCATGGCGTACCAGCGCGGTTCCTCCGGCGGCGCCTACCCGCTCGACGGGGTCTGGCGTTATTCCTATTTTGTGCCGGCCGGCCTGGGGTTTGAATCCTTTGCGTCCAGCACCGTCGCGTTCGACCTGAGCGTCGGAGCGGCCAACGTCGGGAACTGGATCGACGTGCGCAAGTCGAAAACCCCCAACGGCTATCTGACCGCGAAGGCGGGACTCAATTTTTACTTTGGCAGCAGCGATGCAGACGACGATGATAACGACGGCCTTACCAACGGCGAAGAACGCAAGTTCGGGACCGACCCGAAAAACCCCGATACCGACGGCGATGGCCTGAAAGATGGCGAAGAGGTCAAGCGGTACCGGACAAATCCGCTTCGCGCGGATACCGACGGGGACGGCATTCCCGATGGCGAGGAAGTCTTGAAGTACCGGACGAATCCGCTCAAAATGGATTCTGACGGTGACGGCCTGTCCGACGGAGATGAAATCTTCAAGTACAAGACCGACCCGCTCAAGATCGACACCGACGGCGATGGCCTTTCGGACGGCGATGAAGTCATCAAGTACAAGACGGATCCGCTGCGCGTCGATTCCGATGGCGACGGGCTGTCCGATTGGGATGAGGTGAAAACATACAAGACTGATCCCACGAACTCCGACACTGATGGTGACGGGCTGATGGATGGTGATGAAGTAAAGAAATACCACACCGATCCGCTGAAGGCCGACACCGATGGCGGCGGCGTCGATGACGGAACGGAAGTAAAGAACGGAACCAATCCGCTCGATCCGAAGGACGATGTCCCGATCGCTCTCGAGAAGGGAAAGAGCCTCGTCCTTGAAGGAGTGAATTTCGAGACCGGCAGCGCCACGCTCACGAAGGGGTCCGAATCGACGCTCGACCGCGTGTTCATCGCGATGGTCGCGCACCCCGAGCTTCGTGTCGAAATCGCGGGCTATACCGACAACGTGGGGAATCCGAGGACCAATCAGCGGCTCTCTCAGCGGAGAGCAGATGCCGTGAGCGAGTGGCTGGTGAAGAAGGGGATTGCTGCTACGCGGATGACCACGGTGGGACGGGGGGATCAGGAGCC
>JBGPYM010000323.1:0-3129 GCA_041493205.1 Bacteroidota bacterium | reverse complement strand
CGCACAGGAAGGGGTACGCCCGCGACAAGGCGGAATTCCTGCACGATCTCTGGGAGAGGGAGGATGCTGCTTCCACGGGGCTGCAGAAGGGGGTTGCAGTGCCCCACGCACGCTCGGGCCCCGCAGGTAAACTGGTCATCATCGTGGCGCGGCTGGCGAAACCAATCGAGTACGAAACCCTGGATGGATCGCTCGTGGACCTGGTATTCATGATTGCGTCAGCGGCTGACGATGACCGGTATCTGCAAGCACTGTCGCTGCTGGCCAAGACCCTTCGGGGGCCGGGCGTGCTCGAGAGCATCCGAGCCGCACGGACTGGGGAGGAGATCTACGACATTCTGGCGCACGAATTTGCGCGGGACGAGACTTGATATTGCAGGGATGATCCGCCGAATTGCCGCTCTGCTCTCATTGCTCTTGCACGGCACCGTGGTTATATTGGGATGAACAACAGGCGGTGTCACATGCTCAATCAGAAATCAGTCAACACATTCGGGTTCGTCGCGGTCGGACTGATGGCCATCATGCTCGTGCTCATCTGGGCCCAGCTCGTTCCCCGCTCGATGTACATCCCGCTCTTCCTGATCGCGGCCGCGCTCTTCCTGGCCCGCATCACGCTCCGGCTCGTGCTCGCGCGTCAGGAACGCATCGCAAAGAAATCCCACGAGGATAATTCCAAAACGTAGGGGCGACCCGTTGGGTTGCCCCGTTTGAACCCCGTTCGCGATTTGTCGAAGGGGCGACCCCATGGGTGGCCCTGATATGCCGCCCTAATTCTCCTTGTGGCGGGCGATGAAGTAGAAGAATATCAACGCCGCTCCGCCGAAGATGGCCATCAGGCCGGGAATGACGCCGTCGTTCAGGATGTAATTCTCGCGCAGCCAGATGCCGACCAGCGCTGCCAACCCCACGCCGACAAAGAGCATCCCCCATTTCAACGTGGTCAACGGGTTGACGGTGAACCACCGGCGTGCGTACATGGCTTTGATCTCCTCGGATTGCATTCCTTTTTCGATCATCATGGTCCGTTCCCGGTGCCGGGTGAGGAGAAATACGGCCCACACCGCGCCGACCGACAGGAAGAAGAAGATCGGGATCAGAAACTCAGGTCCCCTCATATGTGCCTCCTTGTGTGCTGAATGATTGGTTACGGGTGTTTAGACCGCACCCCGCCGCTCAAGGTTTCAAACATAAGAACACCACAGAGGCACGTGGTAGTCTTTTCCTGAAACCTGGCGCCTCCTTGCGCAGTCTAAAGAGCAGCCAATGGCATCCTCCCCCACAACAGACCGCACGGTCATCGACGAGATCCTGGCCGGAAACCCCCGGGCGTACACGTCGCTCGTGGACCGGTACAAGGACCGCGCCCTTACCATGGCCACGCGGCTCGTGGGAGACCGCGCCGAAGCGGAGGAGCTGGTGCAGGATGCCTTTGTGCGCGCCTACCGGAGCCTCGAACGATTCCGGGGGGAGTCTTCATTCGGAACCTGGTTCTACCGGATACTCTACAATCTCTGCATGAGCGCGATTTCAAGAAAGAGGGAACGCCCGAGGCAATTTACCGAGCATGAAGAAGACGCCCTTGATGCCGCAATGGCCGATCCGGGTGAGCTGAATGCTCTCGAGCGAATGGAGGAAGAGGAGTTGCAGTCAATGATCACGGAGGAAGTGAATCTTCTGCCGGAGAAAATGAAAAGCGCTGTCCTGTTGTTTTATGTCGAGGGGATGTCGTACGACCAGATGGCGGAGGTGCTGCAGGTGCCGCTGGGTACCGTCAAGACGAATTTATTCAGAGGGAGAACCTTGTTGCGCGCGCGGGTTCTTCGCCGTGTCGATAAGGAGGTGCATGCCGCATGACGGAATCGCCGGAACACATTTCATCCGGGAAACTCCACCAGTACATCGACGGTGCGCTTGCAGATGCCGGCCGGCAGGCGGTCGCAACGCACCTCGACGCTTGCCCCGCATGCCGGGCTGCATGGTCAGGATTTGTCCGCATCGACGGATCGCTGAAACATCTTCCGCTCGAGAAGGCGCCACGGTCACTTACAGCCTCCGTGATGGATCGCCTGAATCTCGCTCCTCAGCGTGACCGGGCTTTCGTACTCCTGACACACACCGGGACGGTCTTTGCGTTTCTCGTGGTCGCGGCGATTCTCATCGGAGTGTTCCTCTGGACCGGCGTCATCGATCCCGGCGGCGGAGAGAGCGATCCCGGCACATCGGGTTGGGTGGGTGCGGCAGGCGTTACGCTCGCCGGTGCTGCGCAGGGGGCGGGGATTATGACGACGAAGGTTTTTTCATTTTTCTCGTCGCAGGGGGGAACAGCGGTTCTTCTGTTCGGCGTTGCAGTGGTGGGATTCCTGGGTGTTGCGGATTTCCTCTTCCGGCGCGGGCCCCTCCGCCATTAATTGTGCGTGGCACCGGCAATCGGTAGGGCGACCCGTCGGGTCGGCCTACTTTGCCGCCGACAAATAGCGCACCTCTTCCTTCCCGATCATCTCCGCCCGGTGAAACGTGTTCGCAGGCAGGTCGATCCGGTCTCCCGGCTTCAGGGTCCATTCGGCGACATCGGTGGTGAGCTTCATCTTCCCCGACACGATCACGATGAAATCGTCGAAGTCGTGCTTGTGCTTTCCGTACTTCATCCCGGCCGGATCAGAGTAGAGTTCCGACTCCAGCCCCTCCTGCGCAAGCTGTTTCTTCAACTCCTCGAGCTCCGGCTTCTTCGACTTCGTCCAGCGGACAACATCCATCATTGCTTCAGCCTCCTGGGTAGTGGCTTCCCTGCGCGACGCGCGGCACGTGATTACTGCTGCGCAACCGGCATCACCGCCGGTGCGGTCGGTCCGGCGACACATTCGTTATAGTAGTCCTCATACATGTTGACAATTCGGCGCACATCGAAGTGCTCCACCGCTCTCCTGCGACACGCCTCGGAAAACATGAGCCGCTTGGTGTCGTTGGTCAGGAGTTCGACGGCATAGCGCGCCATCCGGTCGATGTCTCCGATTTCCGCGATGTATCCGGTCTCCCCGTGTACCTGGAGTTCCGGCAGTCCGCCGACGCTGGTGGAAATTACCGGTACCTCGCACGCCATTGCCTCCAGGGCGGAAAGCCCGAAGCTCT
>JBGPYM010000090.1:0-11105 GCA_041493205.1 Bacteroidota bacterium | reverse complement strand
GAGACGCCGGTGCTACTGAGCATTTCCGGCGAGACGCCGGTGCTACTGAGCATTTCCGGCGAGACGCCGGTGCTCCTGAGCATCTCCGGCGAGAAGCCGGTGCCACTACTGTTTCCTGAACACAATAGCCGCCCCTCCCCCGCGCGCAAGGCGGGGTGTCAAGACGGTCCGGGACGTCACGAGCCGGTGGGTTACCGTCAGATGCGTCGGGTGGTCGTCGGCATCTGCGCCGTCCGCATAGATCTCCGCGTCGAAGGTTCCGCTCCCGAGAAACGCGAGCGGCAATCGCACGGTACGGTCCGACCAGTCGGTCATTGCGCCCAGGTACCAGTCGGTGCCGCTCTGACGGGCGATGGCGACATGTTCTCCGATTTTTCCGTCGAGCACCCTGGTCGCATCCCAGGACGTGGGGACCTTCCTGATGAACTCCAGTCCGGGTTCTCCGCGGTACGCGGACGGATCATCACACACCATTGACAGGGGACTTTCATAGACGACGAACATCGCGAGCTGGTGGCAGCGTGTGCCCATAACCATCGGCCGGTCATAGTTGGGAGTAAACTCCGCGGCGGTGGCATTGCGGAAGCCGCCCGGGGTGAAGTCCATCGGGCCGGCGAGCATCCGGGTGAAGGGGATCGTGACGGTGTGTGCCGGAGTGATGAGTCTGATCACTTTGTTCTGCTCGTTTCCCATCACGCCTTCCTGCGTGAGAAGGTGCGGATAGGTCCGCTGCGTGCCGGTCGGTTTATACGCGCCGTGATAAAATACCATGAGGTGAGAGGCCGCCGCTTTTTTCAACGTCGCGTGATACCACCGGACCATTTCCTGATCGTCGCGGTTCATGAAATCCACCTTGATCCCCGCGGCGCCCCATCGCACGTAGAGCGGGAATGCCTGTTCCCACTGCCGGTCCACGTTCTGCCAGTGCGTCCAGAGGAAGATGCCGATGTGCTTCGCCCGCGCGTGCTCGAACAGCTCCGGGAGCCGAAGCCCGGGGACCGGTTGGGTGATGTCATGACGCTCGGGATGCTCGATGCAATCGTCCGTGTTGCCGTACCAGGGAGGCTCCAGCTCGAGGTACTGGAGATTATTCTCCGCCGCGAAATCGACATAAAATTTCTGGTTCTCAAAATCCAGCGTGTCGGGAACACCTTGTACGCCGGAATGGAAGTTCGGCCACCATGGGAAAATGGCCTTCCCGGGATGGATCCAGGAGACATCATCGAGCGCGCACGGTGCGCTCAGGTTCAGAATGATCGTCGATTCAATCAGGTCCCCGGGTTTCTTTCCGATCATGAACACCCTCCAGGGAGACAGGAAGGGGGTCCGGGCGTGAACGCATGCTCCGCTCCCGTCGGGATAGGGGGGGAGGAGGACCTGCAACGCCGGGCCCGGCAGCCCGCGCAAATACATGCCGGCATAGTCTGTCAGTTCCGCCTCGGTGATCGCCATCGTCAGGCCGTCGGGCCGCTCGAGCGTCAACGGGAGATAGACGAGCCCCGTGTCGGGAATGGCATCAAGCGAGGTGGGCAGATATTGTCCCTCGTAGGAAGATCGGAACGTGTTGATCTGAAACGCCCATGCCTTCAGATCGCCCGGGAAATGGAATTCCGTGTTCTCCCTCACGATGTCAAACGTAGAAAGCGAATCCTGCTCTGGTAGAGCATACCGGAAGGCGGCGCCGTCGTCATAGGCCCTGAACGCCAGCGACAGCACGCGACGCGGCTCCATGGTCTCGCGCAGCGATACGGTCAGTGCGCGATACGCGTCACGGGCACGCTTCGTTTTCCCGATGACGAGGGTGTAGGTCTCATCATGTTCCGTCCGGATGGAATCTGTGATGCGAAAGCCCGCAGCAAAAGGACGGCCGTGGAGGAGCGTCAGTCCGAGCGGCGACCAATCGAGCATGACAATCCTGCCGCGCTCCACGCGCCACTGCGGGGTGCCGTGCGCATCAAGCCTGAAATCTATCTGTACAACCCCCTGCGGAGATCGGACGGAGATCACCGGTGAAGCAGTGCAGAACGCAGCAAGCAGGCAGAGAGACGAGAGGAGGGCCGTTTTCTTCATGGAATGTTCCCTTTCAGATCACGTGTATGGATGATACGAAATTTTCACATTTCATTTAATCACCCCGGGGTCGTATATTCCTACGGTGTGCGGGGATGAACCCGCGTTTATCCGAAGGGGCCTTCGTGCAGAAAATCCTTGTCGTGGACGACGAACCAACCGTCAGGGCCTTTCTCGAAGACTCCCTCCGGAGAGGAAAATTCGACGTCATTCAGGCGTCGGACGGCGCACAGGCCCTTGCGATGGCTGCATTGGAAAAGCCGGACCTGCTCCTCCTCGACATCCGGATGCCGGGACTGGATGGACTGGAAGTGTTGAGACGGTTGCGCGCGTCTCCTGCAACCAGGGCCCTTCCGGTGATATTCCTCACCGGCACCGTCCTGGAGGTGGAAGAACTCGTGGAAACCCTCGAACTCGATCCCTCCGATTTTGTCACCAAAAATGCTTCCTCCCGCGAGCTGGTTGCCCGCGTCCGTTGGGTCCTCCGGAGAAATCCAGGAACATGAACCTCAGACAGATTCTGCAAGAAGGCCGGCGGCCTGTGCTGCTTGCCTTCCTTCTTTTCCTCCCTTCCGCCGTGCAGGCGAGAGACCCGGATCTTCTCGATCTGGCGGCGATGGCATCAGCGCGGTCCCGCGCCGCTCATCAGGTCCGATTCACACACGCGGAAGTGTATGACAGGCAATTCGAGGTGGGTGCTCTCACGCTCCCTCTCGCCGGGGTCCGGATGGCACCCGGGGGGACGCTCCATGCCCGGATGAAAACGGGCGACGGCCGGCCGCATACCTTCCAGCTTCTGCTCACGCTCGCAACCCCTCCGCCGGACTATGGCAGGCGTCAGTGTTACCGGGTCCAGCTGAACGGCGTGGAGGTCTTCCAATCGGCGGAGCGCGACTCGGGGGGCGGCGCCACCCGGTCCGTTCTGTTTGAAATGCCCGGTCTCCACAGAATCGTGGACGTCGATCTTGCCGCGGCGGCAGAGTCTGAGGCGCCGGTCACCGTGGTGTCGTTCCGCTGGTATGAGACCGCGGATGACGGCGTCGTCCGCGACGCATTCTCATCGGCAAAAATGGGACTGGCCCTGCTCACATCAAAAGGATATGGCTATTTCCTCGACGCCCAAACGATCCGCGAGATCAACGCACTCCAGCCGCAGAGCCCATTTCTGAATCCAGAGATTGCCCTGGTCTATAATTTTTGCAGCCGTGACAGCACCGAGAACAGGAAGGAGATCGACCGGCTTGCCGGACTGGCAGAAGAGACCGGCATCCCGCTCCGGATTGCGTTCCAGATTCACTGGGGGGGAGTTCCGGTCGGTGTGCCCGACAGCGGCGGCGTTGCGTGGTCGGATCCTCCGTATCAGATGGTGGTGTACGATCCGGCCGATCAGACCGACGACGCCGGTCTCGCGGCGCTCCTGGGAGACCGGTACGACGTGCGGTTCGGACTCTCGGTTCCCAATGTCTGGAGCGACACCCCGTGGCTGACGTTCAACAACGCACGACTCAACCGGTTCCGCAGAACGCGTCTGAACAATGTGCTCGCGGCCTGGCACGCCGCACGCGAGCGTCTGAGGGCTTCAGGCAGGGAGAACCTGCTGCCACCCCAGATTTCGACCGGGGAAGAGACGGTGTACTGGGCGAAGGGCGTTGAAGACAGCAAGTACACGAAATTGAACGGCGGGAAGCCGCGCAGCAACCTGATGGCCGATTTTAACCCCTCCGCCGTTGCAGACGCGCTGCGGGATGGCGTGGTGCTCGACCCGCGTGACGGACTTGACCGGAGTGAACGGTGGTGGCTGCATCAGAACCTGGCGCACTGGCAGCAAACCCTGGTTGACTGGATGATGAGCGCGACGCCGCCCGACCCCGTCCGTATCAGGAATGGGAAGCCGGAATTTGCTTTCGACCTCGTCCGAAGGAATGTCTTCACGGAGCCATATGCCCTTCCTCTCTATCCTATGATGGATCTGACCCATCTTCATCCGGGCCTCGAAGTGGGGTATGTCAGGGACGGACGCAGCGGCGGAGAGTACTGGTCAGGATCCCAGATGCTGCTCTGGCTTCAAAAGGAACGGGAACGGGGACGCATCGCCCTTCCGAACATCGAGTGCACCGTCACCGATGACGCGCAGCTTGTCGCATGCCTGCGCGCAGGATATGCATTTGGCGCCCGATTCTCCACGGTGTATAACTGGCACCCGCGTCCGAACGCTGCGGAGCTTCTGAAGAGATTTGCCGACAGCATCGACGTTCCCCCCTTTGTCGCCTGGCTCCCCGTTCCGGGCGGTGCGGATTCTTCCGTTTCCTCCATCCGTCGCTACACGGCTCCCGACGTCGGGTTCGGTGTCAACTGTGTCGAGCTCTTTCCGCACGCCGGTGCGGTGCTTCCTCCGCGCGTGCGTATCACGCTCCGGGACGTTGAACCCGGCGCCGAATCCTCCGTCTCCCTGACCATCGCCACCGCGGCCAACAAGTCCGGCACAATCGTGGCAAATCTCCCGGGATTCTTCCGGCAGATACCCGGACGACAGTATGAACTGGTGGTGGAGGGGAGGGGGAATACCGGGGCCGGGTTTGCGGCCGCTCCGGATGGACGCATTGCGGTGCGGCTGACATCGGACCTTTTGCGTGAGCGGTGGCGGAGTATTCTGATCGGGGACTGGCAGGATGCGGACGACATTATTGCGTCGCTGAAACGTTCACATGCGGCATCGACGCAAAGTCGTTACGCCGCGGAAGCGCTGGCCGGGGCGGAGCGGTTATTCTCTGCGGGCCGCATCCGGGAGGCATACCGCGCGGCAATCCGTGCGGAGCAGATCTCTCTTCCCGCCGCTTATGAGATCGGTGCGCCGGGGGGACGGCTGACTCCGTACCCGGTGGAGATCCGGTGCCCGCAGGGTTCGGTGCGGGCGGAGATACGATCGTGGGATTCGAGAGGGGGGGTTGTTTCACTCCTCAGCGCGGTGGGGCAGAGCGTCACCATGCGCCTGGGTGCATCCCGCACCACGGTGGGCCTGGCACCCGGAGAGGTCAAGGATTGCGCCCTCGGCACTCCTTGAAAGAGAGGACACTTTTTCGTATCACATAGACTGGTACGGACGGCGTAACAGCATACCACAGGAGGAATCTGCAGCCATGGGCAAACGTCTCACTGATCTTCAGCAGAAAGCCTATCACGACAACGGCTATATGATCGGGCTTCCCCCGGTCTTTTCAGCGGCTGGGGTCAAAAAGCTCAATGCCGGCCTGGATGAACTCATGAAGCTCCTGCGTCCCGGAGAGGACGCGAAAGAAATCCGCGAATGGCACGAAACCAGCCGCTTCCTCTATGAAATATGCACGAACCCGACGATCCTCGACTATGTCGAGGATATCCTCGGCCCCGATTTCTACCTCTGGGGCTCGAATTTCTTCATCAAACCTCCGCGGAGCAGCTCCACGGTCGGGTGGCATCAGGACACGTACTACTGGCCGCTCGAACCGAAGATCTCCGCGACGGTCTGGATTGCATTCGAAGACGTGGATGAAGCCAACGCTGCGATGCAGGTGATTCCCGGGTCTCACAAAGCCGGACTGATAAAACACTCCCGCTCATCGGACACGGACTCAGTCCTGACGCTTGAATGCGAGCGCGGGCAATTCCGCGAAGACAGTGCAGTGTCCCTGAACCTCAAGGCGGGCCAGGTTTCCATCCATGATGACAAGATCGTTCATGGCTCCCCTGCAAATCATTCCGACCGCCGCCGGGCGGGGCTCACCGTCCGCTATTCAAGCACCATCGTGAAATGCGACCTCGCGGTCAATCCGCACTTTACGACGTATCTCTGCCGGGGCGTTGACCGCTACAATCACAATCCTGTGGGGAAGGTCCCGATGCAAGAGTATGGCAGGCTCGACCGGAAGCACGTCAGCGTCGAGGAAGCGGGGGCGGAAGCAGAACGGAAGCTCGGCCTGATCCGATGACGCCTCCGGAATCCGGCAAACTCCGCTTCGTCGTCGTGGGACTCGGCGGCTACGGGCTGGTGCACATCGACGCGGTCAAGTGGCTCGAAAGCCGGGGCCCCGGTCTGCTCAGCGGCGTCGTGGCTCTCCCCGTCGATCGGAAGCTGCGGCCGGGTCTCGTGGAATCGCTCCGTGATCGGAACGTGGCATTGTATGAGAATGTGGATCATTTCTTTGCCTCGGGACTTGACACGGCCGACGTGCTGACGGTGCCTGTGGGTATCAACCTGCACGTTCCAATCAGCGTCAGGGCGCTGCGCGCAGGACTCCATGTCTATTGCGAAAAGCCGGTTGCGGCGACCATTCAGGAGGTTGACAGGCTGATCGCTGCAGAAAAAGAAACGGGCCGTACCGTCGCAATCGGCTTTCAGCATATCACCAGTTATTCGATGCAGCAGCTCAAGTCCCGCATCTGCGACGGCAGACTGGGCCGGGCGATCAACATTCGCCTGATGTGCGGCTGGCCGCGCAGCGTTCAGTATTATACCCGGAATGACTGGGCCGGCCGGCTCCGGCTCGGGAGAGACTGGATTCTTGACAGCCCGGCAAACAACGCCCACGCGCATTATCTGCTGAATACCCTGTACCTCTCGTCGACAGAGCAGGGAGCTACGGGGACCCCCGTCGAGCTGCAGGCGGAACTCTACCGGGCGAATCCGATAGAATCCGCCGATACCGTGCAGTTGCGGATAAGGACACGCGAAGGGACCGCCGTCTTCGTCACGCTTGCACACGCAAATGGAAAGCCTGTCGGCCCGTTCATGGAAATCGAATGTGAGCACGGACGTGCCACCTGGCGCTCGGACGAAGGCAAAACAGTCGTTACATACCGGAACGGCACACGGGAGGAGTTTGACAACCTCACCCATGAACAATGGCGCTTCGACGGGTTCAGCGATCTCGCCGAGGCCGTACGGGAACGACGATCGCCTCTCTGCACGCCTGCAGTCGCCCGGCCGCATACCCTCACGATTCATGCTATGCACGAAATTGCCCCTCCGATTGTGACGATCCCGGAAGAATTCATCACCGAGACGGAGGACTGGGAAATGTTCCCGCCCGATACAAAGGGGACGTTCCGGCGCGTGAAGGAGATGGATGAATATCTGAAGTCGGCGCTCGATGAGGGAAAATTCTTCAGCGAACTCGGGGCCCCCTGGGCAACACACACGCGGTCGGTCATGCGCCCGGTCCCACCGGTGCTGCAGGAGCCCGTCGTGACGCACTGATGTTCTTCTCCTCCATGCACGTCTTCCCACGATCCAGAGCCGCCAATGACTGAAGGTGCGTTTAAGCCATTTCACGACATGACCCCCGACGACTACCGCTCCGTGGGGTTCGCGTCGGGACTCGAAATTCACCAGCAGCTCCTGACAAAGAAGAAACTGTTCTGCAGGTGCCCCGCCGGCAGGTACACGGAGCAATACCATGCCGAGATCCTCCGCCACATGCGCCCGACGCTCTCCGAACTGGGGGAATACGACGGCACGGCCCTGATGGAGTTCAAAACGAAGAAAGAAATCATCTACCGGATTCACCGCGATACCGTCTGCACCTACGAAATGGATGACACGCCTCCGTTCCAGATCAACGAGGAGGCCCTCGATATCGCCCTGGGCATCGGGATGATGTACGGTTGCTCGATCGTGGACGAGCTCCACATCGCGCGTAAGCAGTACCTGGACGGCAGCATACCGACGGGGTTTCAGCGGACGGCGATCTTCGGCCTGGACGGAGCAATCCCCTTTCGGGGGCGCGCGGTGCGGGTGCTCCAGATGTCCATCGAAGAAGATTCATGCCGGGAGGTGACGGACACGGAGCACCGCCGGGTCTACAGGACCGACCGGCTCGGAATGCCGCTGATTGAGACGGTCACCGGCCCCGACATGCGGACTCCACAGGAAGTGGCCGAGGTCGCGCAACTCTGCCGGTGGATGATGCGAAGCACCGGCAGGGTCCGTACGGGGATCGGCGCAGCGCGCCAGGATGTCAACGTGAGCGTGACGGGAGGTACCCGGATCGAAATCAAAGGGGTCCCGCGCATTCCTCACATCCCGCTCCTGACGTACAACGAAGCCCAGCGGCAATGGAATCTCCTCTGCCTCCGTGAGGAACTCGCGCGGCGGGGAGTCACCCGCGATACCTTTCGTTCCCAGACCGAGGACGTCACCCGGCTCCTCCGCAAGACCCGGTTCAAACCCGTGAGCGACTCTCTCGAAGCGGGGCTCGAAGTTGCCTGCGTTGCCCTGCGCGGATTTCGCGGTGCGCTCCGCTGGCAGACCCAGACGGGGACCTACTTCTCACGGGAAATTGCCGACCGTGTCCGGGTGATTGCCTGTCTCACCACGCTCCCGAACATCATACATTCCGACAGCCCCGGAGAAACCATCGCGTCGTCCGAATGGCAGTCGATGAGGAAGGCAGTTGCCGCGGCGGATGATGACACCCTGGTGCTGGTGTGGGGGAATCACGATGACGTAACGATGGGGGCGCAGGAAATCGCCATCAGGGCCAAAGAGGCGACCGTGGGCATCCCGTCGGAGACCCGGCAGGCACTGCGCGACGGCACCAACGGGTTCGAGCGGATACTCCCGGGGGCGGACCGGATGTATCCCGACACCGACCTTCCGCCGAAGGTCATCACCGAGGAACGGCTTGCGGAGATTGAGCGCTCCCTTCCCCGGGAATACTGGAACAGGCAGTCGCGCTATCATGCGCTCGGGGTTCCTGTCGACCTGGTCCAGCCGCTTGCCGTGTCGCAGCACGCCCCACTCTTTGAACGCGCAACCGCGGACTGGCACGTCCCGGCCGGGCTGGCCGCCCGCATTCTCATTCAGTATCCGAAGCAGATGCAGCGGTCGGGGCTGCAGGTCGAGCGTCTGGGCGGAAGCGGATTCGAGGCAATACTGCACGCGTGCGCCGCCGGGTCGCTCGCAAAGGAAGGAGTCTATGAGGTCATGAAACTCGCCGCGCTCCGCGGGTCGTATGCGCCGGACCTTCTTCCTGCCCCCTGCTCCGACGGGCAGCTCCACCGGACAATCCAGGAGGCCGCGGCCCCCGCGCGCACAGACCGCATCAGACAACCGGAACGGATCCTGGATATTGTGATGGGACGCGTGATGAAAGACCTCCGGGGAAGAATCGATGGCGCCCGCGTTGCCGAGCAGGTCCGGCTGGAGGTGCGGTGATGGCTGACGAGGCATACAAGGGATACCGCGGAGAAGCGCTCGATGTGCTCCGGAAGTTCAATGCGCCGATCTGGAGCGATGTCGAGATCAGGACGGACCGGGGAGTGTATGCAGGCATCGTCCTCCCGCGCTCCGAAACCGCAGATCCGCACCACGTAGTCCTGAAACTGAAGGTCGGGTACAACATCGGCATAGCGGCGCGCCGCATCACGGCGGTGACGATCCTGGGACGCAAGGAAGCGCATTACAAAATCCCCGAAAAGGAGTTCCCGGTCGATCCGAAAAAGCCGGCCGTGAAGCTTCTCGGCACCGGCGGGACCATCGCCAGCCGGCTCGATTATCGCACCGGCGCGGTCATCCCCGCATTCTCTCCCGGCGAACTGTATGGTTCCGTGCCGGAACTCGCCGACATCTGCAACCTTGAAACGGAAAAACTGTACGGCGTCTTCAGCGAAAACATGGGGCCGGAACAGTGGCGCGGCACGGCGGAAGCGATCGGGAGGGAAATCCGCAAGGGGGTGCACGGCATCGTCATCGGCCACGGGACCGATACCATGCATCATACGGCCGCGATCCTCTCGTTCATGGTGCAAAATTCGCCGGTCCCTATCGTCATGGTCGGCTCGCAACGCTCGAGCGACCGTCCCTCCTCGGACGCAGCGCTGAACCTGATGCACAGCGTCAAGGCTGCGGCGGAGAGCGACATTGCCGAGGTCATGGTCTGCATGTTCGGCCCGACGTCCGACACGTACGGCCTGCTCCACCGCGGGACGCGCGTACGGAAAATGCACTCCAGTTACCGGTCCACGTTCCGGACGATCGGCGACATTCCTCTGGCGATGGTCAGCCGCGAGTCCATCACACCCCTGCGCGAGGATTACAAGCGGAGACGGCACGATACGGATGTCGTGATCAACACCGCCTTCGAGGAGTTGGTGAGCATCGTGTACTATTATCCCAATATGAAGCCGGACATCATCGATTCCCTCATCGATAACGGCTACCGGGGAATCATCATCGCCGGTACGGGGCTCGGCCACGTCAATAAGCCGCTCTATCCGGCGTTACAGCGTGCACGGGAAAAGAACATTGCCGTGTATATGACGGTGCAGACCCTCTGGGGCTATGTGCAGATGTATGTGTACGACACGGGACGCGACATGATGGAGCTCGGCGTCGTGCCTAGCGCCAACATGCTTCCGGAAGTTGCCTACGTGAAGCTGGGGTGGGCGTTGGGCCAGACCGACGACCTTGCCAGGGTGAAGGAAATCATGCTGACGCCGATCGCAGGGGAGATCACCGACCGCGAACCGAGCAACGGATATCTTATTCTCCAGGGGGGGATCCCCGAGGTGGAACAGTTTATCGGAAAGTACCGGAAATAACGTGATGAAGCTGCTGATCATGCTGGTGTTCACCTGTGCGGGGCAGCTCCCGGCCCAGGATGTTCTGACGGTTGCGGTGACCGGATTTTCGGGGCGCCCTCAACTGAAGAATGAATGGTGCTGGGCCGCGTGCATCCAGTCGCTGTTGCTGACCAAGGGGGTGGAGATCGGGCAGGCCACGATCGTGGAGGCCGCATACGGACAGGATCTCAACAGGCCGGCCCCGGGATTTGAGGGAACAGTCGATCTGATCAACGGGCTGCTTCTGAAATCCGGGGGTGAGGAGTGGAAGGTGCGCGCCGAGGCGCGTCCGAAGCATCCCGATCCGCGCTGGTTGTTTTCCGAGCTGAGCAACAACGAACCCGTCATGATCTGGTTCCGCGTGCCGAACCTCGACCATGCCATTGTCCTGACCGGGGGGAAGTACTACACCGACCGGCTCGGCAAATTCATCGGCT
>JBGPYM010000274.1:0-3970 GCA_041493205.1 Bacteroidota bacterium | reverse complement strand
CGGTGCCTCCGCCTCAGGAGGGTATACCCTCCAGGTCTCGGCGCAAATGCCCGGCACGGAGTACAGGGATACCTATAACTATCTCGGTATACGGGCGGGAGCATCTGCAGGTACGGATGCCTATGACGCCCCGAAACCGCCTCCGATCGGAGACGGCCTTGAGGTCACCATAATCGATGGCGGCGTTGCATACCTCCAGAACTTCAAGCCGCAGGGTGAAGAGGGGGCGTCCTGGCTGATCGCGGTGCGCGGCCATGGCGTGCAGGGAAAAGCGGTCGTTACGCTGACGCCGGCGGGCGCACTCCCGCCCGGGTATGAACTGCACGTCCTGGATCTCGCCAGGGAGAATGCAGTGGCGGCCGGTGCGTGGGCGTTCGAAGCGGATCTTCCGGCGGGAGGGTCGCCGCACCTGTACAAGGTCATCCTCGGCACGTCCGCCTTCGCAGCCCGCGAGAGCAACGGCATTCCGCTGGAGCCGGTGGCGTTCGCGCTGGAACAGAACTATCCGAATCCGTTCAACCCGGAAACCACGATCCGGTTCGCGCTCGCACAGAAGACCAATCTCTCCCTCGAGATCTACAACACGCTCGGGCAGCGCGTGCGCACCCTTGCCTCGGGACTCCATACGACCGGCGTGTATGACGTACGCTGGGACGGAACGAACGATCACGGGAACCGGACGGCGAGCGGGGTCTATTTCTACCGGTTGCGGAGCGATGAATTCACCGCCGTCCGCAAGCTTGTCCTGATCCGATAACGCGGAGACTTTCATGCAGCGATCCCCCATCCTCCTCATGCTCTGCCTGCTGGCGGCTGGCGCATCCGCGCAAACCGACCAGTATGTAATCAGCCGGCAGGGTACGGTCACCCTCTTTCCCGTCTATCAGACCTGGTCCGCGAAGGATGCCGGCGTGAGCTTCTCGCAGTCGAGCGCAACTCTTTCCGCCTACATGCCGATCGGCCGGAGCATGAGCTTTTCTCTCCGGAGCGGCGGTGCGGGCTCGGGAGGCGATGTGCCGGCCCTCGGGGGACTCTCCGATCTGCAGGCCGGGTGGACGTATTACTGGGAGTCCGTCAACACCATCTTCACGTTCGGCGTGAACGCGCCGACGGGAAAGCGGGAACTCACGCACGATCAGTTCCTCACGTCCGTCCTCTTCAGCAATTCGTTGTTTGACCTGCAGGTGCCGGTGCTCGGCCAGGGTCTGAACCTGAACCCGGGGGCCGCGTGGGTGTTCCCGCTCCGCGAGTACCTTGTCCTCGGCGTGGCGGCGGGATACCAGTACCGCGGGCCGTACAAGCCCCGGGAGGGGCTGGATGAGTACGACCCGGGCGACGAGATTACGGTGAGTACGGGGATCGACTACCGTGCGACGGAAACCATCTCCCTTTCGATGGACTTCGTGTTCACGGCGTATTCTGCGGACAAGTTTGCAGGGTCGACGGTCTACGCGTCGGGAAATTCCTACTGGGTCAACCTCCAGTACAAGCAGTATTTCCGGGAGGACGAGCTGAACGCGTTCATCGGCTACCGGACGAAGTCGAAGGGTCAGACGGCGGGGGCGGGAGGTCTCGTGGATGAGAAGGAACGGCTCGAACCGGGCCGGCTCGACATCTCCCTGCAATACCGCCAGGCATTCAGCCAGCGGTTCGCCCTTGCGTACATCCTGGACGGGCGTATCTTTGAATCAACTCCCTCGGTCTATGCGGGTGCAAAGGTCGTTGGCGCAGGGGTCGCACCCACCCTGACGTTTGCGTCGGGATTCTTTATCCCGGCAAGGGTCAAGGTTCAGATTGGATCGTTGAAAGGCGGGGAGACGATTACAAGTGTAGAGGCGGGGCTCGGGGTGGGATTTACGTTTTGAGTTAGGTCGTCGCTCCGGGTTCGACCGTGAATCGCACGCACAGCTCGGGCTGCATCGTCGTCGATTTGCCGAGACTGATCATTCCCGTCCCTTTGAGGACGACTTCATCCCTTCGCAGTGTCACCTCCCGTTCGCCGTCCATGGCGACAAACGTCCCGTTGATGCTCTGATCGACCAGGACAAACCGGTCACGCCGGAATTCTATGCGGGCGTGTGAGCGTGAAGCGAGGGGCTCGGGGATCACGAATTCGTTTTCCATCCCGCGCCCCATCTGCAGCGACGTCCGGTCGCGGTTCAGTTCGATCGAGGTCTCTCCGAATTTCGCCGTCAGGCGTGCCTCGCGCGGACGGGCTTCGAATACGTTCTGGACGATCGTCAGATTTTCGAAGTCCCAGATCAGTTCAAAGAGCTCAAGCTCTTCCTTCTTTCCCTTCACTGCAGCGCGGTCGATAAACCGCAGGCTTCCCTTTAATTCCTCGGGGAGCAGATCGGCCGTCTGTTTTGTCGTCAGGATCTGGCCCTTCTTCGCCTGCGCAACCACGCGCGCGGCCACATTCACCGCATCGCCGAACACGTCCCCCGCCTTCGGGATGACCGGCCCGTGATGAAAACCGGTGCGTATCGTGAGCGTTTCGTACGGGATCGTTTTTGCCATGATGGCCTGCTTGAGCGAACGCTGCATGTCCTGTGCGGCTGCTGCGGCGTCCGGCGGGGTGGGGAAGGTGCACATCAGCTCGTCCCCGATGTTCTTTACGATGGTCCCCGCGTGGCGGCGGGCCGCCTGGGAGAGAACGTCGAGCGTCCGGGAAATTATTGTCTGGGCGCGCGTGTTCCCGAGGGTCTCGTACAGCTTCGTGCTCCCGCTGACGTCGGCGAACAGGATGGAAAGTAAAACGCTGGGATGATGTTCGGTCGTGCTCAAGGGCATGAGTGGAGGTTCACCTGTAATCCTAACATACGCAACTCTGTGATTCAAATCAAGTTAGCGGCGCATCATATAAAGGGCGGTGATGTCGTCGCTTTGCGGAGCATTCCCCGTGAAGCGCTTGAGATCGGCGATGAGATCCCGGATGAATGCATCCGCCCGGTCGTGCCGGTGATGGACAAAGAAATCGATCAGGGGGGCTTCGCTGTCATACAGCCGTTCCCGCTCGTCGGCCGCCTCCGTCACCCCGTCCGTGTAGAGGAGCAGTCTGTCACCCGGGGCAAGGAAGCTCTGCTCGCTTTGATACGGGAAGTCTATGTCGAGCATGCCGAACGGCACGCCGCCGGCATTCAGCTGCCGGATCGTCCCGTCGGGGCGGAGGAGGAAGACAGGGTTGTGACCGGCGTTGAGCGATTCGATCTCGCCGGTGTCAGCCGTCAGGACCGCGATGAACGCCGTGATGAACTTGTCGTCGGTCGACGCGCGGCAAATGACCCGGTTGAGCCGCCGGGCAAGTTCCACAAGGGGCGTGCTGCTCTCGAGGTAGGCAGAGAGATAGGCGTGCAGACTGCTCACCAGCAACGCCGCAGGGATCCCCTTCCCTGCAACATCCGCAATGACGAGCGCATATTTCCCCCCGCCCAGCGGGATGCAGTCGTAATAGTCGCCCCCGACGGATTTCGACGGAATGTTGATGCCCGCGATGTCGTACCCCTCGATGACGGGAAGGGAGGCAGGGAGTATCCTCTGCTGAATCGATGCGGCGACCGCAATGTCCTGTTCCATTTTCTGCTTTTCCAGCGCCTGCTGGTGCAGGAACCGGTTTTCCAGGGAAGCGTGGACCTGGCGGGCAAGCGCGTCCAGAAGGAGCTGGTCCGTTTCATCGAACGCCTGGGTGCCGCTCCGGCTTTCCTTCCCGGAGAGTGTAAATGTGTATGTCCTTCCGCTGTAGGTAAACCCCGAGGCGATACGTCCTTCCGGCGCCTCCCCATCCGGCAGTCGCCCTTCGGCAGGGAAATAGACTGCCTCCTTCTCCCCGTCCGGCCCTTCGATTGTCACCATGCCCCGCGACGCGTTCGTCACCGCCGCAGCCCGTTCCAGCGCGAGCACATGCAGCGACGCTCCCCGGTCGAGTTTGGAGACTTCGATCCCGGTGTCGATCAGACTGTTGAGCTGGAGG
>JBGPYM010000007.1:0-31243 GCA_041493205.1 Bacteroidota bacterium | reverse complement strand
TCACTTCCGCAGCCGCCCGTACAAGACGGGTTTTCTGTACTGCATAGTCGGCGATCAGGAAAATCACCAGCGTGCACAGAACGAGTAAGACAGTCATTGGTGTCTCCAGTCAGGATTGTGTGGATTGTTCATCAGTGAGAAAAAACTCATGTACGAGCCGCCGCCACTCGGGGTCCGAGCAGCGATCCGCCAGGTTGTTCATCATGACGCCGCCGTCCTGGTACAGGAGGGCCGGCGTGCCGGAGAAGAAGCTGCCAAGACGTGCGCGGACGCCGTCGATCCACTGCTGGGCAGCTCTCCCCGTGAGGAGATTGTGCAGCTGACCCGGGAGCTTCCGCGGACGCACGCGGAGCAGCCACCCGTCCGCGTACGGCGACGTGTTCACCAGTCCGGGATTGCGGAGCACCATCTCATTTTTTTCGATCACGCGGCCGGTCACCGGGCTCACGATCGACACCGACCTCCCTCCGTGTCTGACCCGCCATGCCGGCGTGCCCTGCTCGACGCGGCGGAGGAGCCGGGGAAGCTCGACGCCTTCCACGTTCCCGATCAGCGACTGGGCGAAGTCATCGATGCCGACAAGCACATCGCCGTCTTCCGTTTCGCGCACCCAGGCATGGCCGGGGTGCACGTACCGCCTGATAAGGACCGGCGTCTGCGGAGCGGGGTGCTGCCGGGAGCGTCGTATTCCGTCCATGACGACGAACACGACGAAAGCCGTCACAGCGAGTAGTAATGACATGATCGACTCCTTCCTTTCAATGTCCTGCTCTCCATGTTCCACGCGCTGTGCCAGAATCGCGCCGGAAAGAAAACGGGAAGGGCCGGACCGGCAAACCGAAGAACAGCAACAGGTTCGTAGAGAAAGGAGTCATGTGCTGAACGCAGAGGCAATTTCATTGCCAACCTGCGAAGTTGCATATTGCAACAGGGATGCTCATCATTCGGCACTTTCCGCAGTGTAACCGCGTTGATGTCATAGGATTGGCGGTGTGTTGCATGATGCAACACCTCTGTGGCGTGATTCAACAGGCCGCGTCCCCGGCTCTGATTGCATTTGTCCCAATCCCTTTTTCAGATTTGGGAAGGTCGTTCGTCTCCGGGTGACGGCGGGAGTCGACAGAGGCCGCGTGGCAGATGATGATTTCGATGATCCAACGTTTAAACCCTGCTTCTGCCCGCGGTGCGGAATCGGCGATCCCGTCGAATTCTGGCACGTCCGATGCTATACCATGCGCTGCACTGAGGCGCGGGGAGGAAAGTGCAGCCTTGCTACTTCATCAAAAACCTGATAATTTACGCCCCCGCCTCACTTCAATCGCTCATGATCATCACAGTCATTTAACGAGGAGAGTATGTCTGAGTACGTGAACACGCTGCTCGCACACGTCAAAGCAAAAAACCCCAGCGAACCGGAATTTCACCAGGCTGTCCAGGAAGTGGCAGAATCGCTTGACACCGTGCTTGAACGGCATCCGGAGTACCGCCATGCGAAAATTCTGGAACGCATGGTCGAACCCGAACGGGTTGTCATGTTCCGCGTCCCCTGGACCGATGACCAGGGTGAGATTCACATCAACCGCGGGTTTCGCATCCAGATGAACAGCGCCATCGGTCCGTACAAAGGCGGCCTCCGGTTCCACCCCTCCGTGCATCTCGGCATCCTGAAATTTCTTGCATTCGAGCAGGTGTTCAAGAACAGCCTCACATCACTCCCCATGGGCGGCGGCAAGGGAGGTTCCGATTTCGATCCGAAGGGGAAAAGCGACAGTGAGGTGATGCGGTTCTGCCAGAGTTTCATGACAGAGCTGTTCCGGCACATTGGCCCCGATGTCGATGTGCCCGCAGGCGACATCGGCGTGGGCGGACGCGAGATCGGCTTTCTCTTCGGTCAGTATAAGAGACTGACGAGGGAGTTCTCCGGCGTTCTCACCGGGAAAGGGACCAACTGGGGAGGTTCCCTGATTCGCCCGGAAGCGACCGGATACGGCGTCGTGTATTTTGCGGAAGAAATGCTCAAAACGAAGGGGCTCTCGTTCGAGGGCATGACAGTCGCGGTATCGGGCTTTGGCAACGTGGCATGGGGCGCGGTACAGAAGGTCTCACAACTGGGCGGCAAGGTGGTCACGCTGTCGGGCCCGGACGGCTTCGTCCATGACAAGGACGGCATCCAGGGAGAGAAGATCGACTACATGCTTGCGATGAGGGCAAGTGCCCGCGACTCGGTGAAAGACTTTGCCGACAAATTCCATGTTCCCTTCCATGCCGGAAAACGTCCCTGGGGGATTCCCGTCCAGGTGGCACTCCCCTGCGCGACCCAGAACGAACTTGACGGCAACGATGCAAAGGAGCTCGTGAAGAACGGCTGTAAGTGTGTGTGCGAAGGGGCGAACATGCCCACGACGATCGATGGGTTCAAGGTGTTTCTTGCGGCGGGCATTCTGTATTCTCCCGGCAAGGCATCGAATGCCGGCGGCGTCGCCACCTCGGGGCTGGAAATGAGCCAGAACAGCATGCGTCTCCCCTGGCCGCGGGAAGAAGTCGATCACCGGCTCCGGCAGATCATGAAGAACATACATCAGACCTGCGTCGAGACTGCGGAGAAGCACGGAACCCCCGGAAATTATGTGAATGGCGCCAACATCGCCGGGTTCCTGAAGGTCGCTGACGCGATGATGGACCAGGGCCTCGTGTGACCGTCGTACCTTTTGCGCAGGGGCGCTGCTGCGGCAGTGCAGCACGTGCCCCTGCGCTTGCAGGTCATCCGCTTTCGCAGTATCTTTCCTTCAATCGTATCACCCCGCCGGGTTCTTTGCAACGACGCCCGCCTTATTAACGAATCCCATGGACACCAGCGTCCGCGAGCCGATCGACGATCTCTCCGGCAACCGACTGAAGACGTTCCAGCGGTTGATGCGCTTCAAGGTGCGGGACATCCTTCTGGTCGCCTCGCTCTACGATAACTACCTGTTTGAGGAAGACGGGCGCCTCTACGAGCTGATCCGCGAAGAGTTCCAGGCACTCAGCCTGAGCCATCCCCCCGAGATCACGCATGTCACGAACGGCACGGAAGCGATCGAGCTTCTCGCCTCCGGCGAGCGCTTCGACCTGATCATCACCACCCTGCACATCGAAGACATGCACGTCGTGAAATTCGCGCAGAAACTGCGCGAATCAGGGAATACGACGCCGTTGGTCCTGCTGGCGTACGACAACCGGGAACGGCGGGAACTGGTCATGACATACGATACGTCGGTCTTCACCCGGATATTCATCTGGCAGGGAGACTACCGGCTCCTGATCGCGATCATCAAGCTGATTGAAGACCAGCACAATATCGAAAGCGACACACGGACCGTCGGGGTCCAGTCGATCATCCTCATCGAAGACAACGTCAGCTTTTACTCCACCTATCTCCCGATCATCTACACCGAGATTTTGCATCAATCCCAGCGGCTCATCTCCGAAGGATTGAACTTTTCCCACCGATTCCTGCGGATGCGCGCCCGCCCGAAGATCCTCCTCTGTACGAGCTATGAGGAGGCGCTTGCCTGCTATGAGCAGTACCAGGACTTCATCCTCGGCATCATCTCTGACATCAACTTCCGGCATAACGGCGTGAAGGATCCGGAGGGAGGATTTACGTTCGCAACCCTGGTGAGGAGCCAGCACGAGGACATTCCCATCCTGCTCCAGTCGAGCAATCCGGAAGTTGCCGAACGTGCACGCGCGATCGGGCTCTCGTTTCTTCAGAAGGGATCGCCGCGGCTCCTGCACGACCTCCGGGAGTTCATGATGAATCATTTCGGCTTCGGCGATTTTGTGTTCCGCACCGCCGACGGCGGCGAGGTGGGCCGCGCAGACAACCTCAAGACGCTCGAGGAGTTTCTGCACACGGTTCCCGACGAGAGCATCCTCTTTCACGCCCGGCGCAATCATTTCTCCAACTGGCTGAAGGCACGGACGGAATTCTGGCTCGCACACCAGCTCCGGCCGCAGAAGGTGACGGATTTTGCGACGGTCGAGGAACTGCGGCAGAAGCTCATCACCTCCCTTCACACGTACCAGGAGGTTCGCCAGCGCGGCGTCATCACGGAATTCGACCGGGAGACATACGACCCCCGGAACAGCTTTGCGCGCATCGGGGGCGGTTCTCTGGGAGGAAAGGCACGGGGGCTTGGATTCATCAATACGCTTATCAGCAACTACGGGGTTCGCGACAGGTTCCCCGGCGTGGAGATCAGCGTCCCGTCCTCCATCGTCGTCGCGACCGACGTCTTTGACCAGTTCCTGACAGACAACCGTATCGACCCGCCGACCCTCTGGCCCGCGGACGATCCGGAAGTCCAGAGGCGCTTCCTGGAGGGGACCAGATTCCCGGAGGAGATCCTGCAGAAGCTGCGCGAGTATCTCGAAATCGTTCATGAACCTCTCGCAGTCCGCTCCTCCAGCCTCCTCGAGGATTCACAGTACCAGCCCTTTGCGGGCGTGTACCAGACGTACATGATCCCGAACAACAACGCCGACGACGATATCCGGCTCCAGGAACTGGTGCAGAGCATCAAGCTCGTGTACGCGTCGACGTATTGCATACGGGCGAAGGATTATATGAAGGTGACCTCGTACCGCCTGGAAGAGGAGAAGATGGCGGTGATCATCCAGCGTGTCGTGGGCTCGCAACACCACGACCGGTTCTACCCCGAATTCGCCGGGGTGGCCAAGTCGCACAATTTTTACCCGGTCCCCCCGCAGAAATCAACCGACGGGATCGTCCAGGTTGCCCTCGGACTGGGGAAAACCGTTGTGGACGGCGGCAATGCCGTCCGGTTTTCGCCCAAGTATCCCCGGCACCTTCTCCAGTTCTTTTCGACGCTGGAGACCATCCGGAACGCCCAGCAGGAATACCTCGCCCTGAATCTCACCCTGGGACTCAATCATGCCGGCGTAACGACGCCCGAGACGTTTGTCGAACGCTACTCGCTGTCAAAGGCCGAAGAGGATGGCACTCTTTTTTACGTCGGGTCGACGTACTCAGCGGAAAACGAGACCGTCTACGACGGCGTTTCGCGCCCCGGTCAGAGGATCGTGACGTTTGCACCCATCCTGAAGCACAGGATCTTTCCTCTTGCGGAAATCCTTGACCTCATCCTCGACATGGGGACCTGGGGGATGGGAACGCAGGTGGAGGTGGAGTTTGCGGTCACGATGAACGTCCCGGCCGGGAAGCCGAAGGAGTTCGCCCTTCTGCAGATCCGGCCGCTCGTGCTGAACCTGGAGATGGAGGAGCTGGATGTTGACAGGGTCGTCCAGGAGGATCTCATCTGTCAGAGCCAGCAGGTCCTGGGGAACGGCGTGATCAGGGATATCCATGATCTCGTGTACGTCGATATCGAGAAGTTCGAACGGGGCAACAGCCAGGAGGTGGCGCGTGAGGTCAGCCTGCTGAACACGAAGCTCGTGGATCAGAAACGGCCGTACATTCTCATCGGCGTCGGGCGGTGGGGCAGTCTCGACAACTGGCTCGGGATTCCCGTCACCTGGGACCAGATTGCCGGCGCGTGCGTGATCGTCGAATCGGGTTTCAAGGATTTCAACGTGACCCCCTCGCAGGGTTCACATTTCTTTCAGAATATCACGTCGTTCCGCATCGGGTATTTCACCGTGAGCTGGGTCGGTCACATGGGGTTCATCGATTGGGACTGGCTGAAGCAGCAGCGGGCCGCGGAAGAGTTACGGTTCACGAGGCATCTTCAGTTCGAGGATGCACTTGTGGCAAAGATCAACGGGCGCAAAAACATGGGCATCATTGTGAAGCCCGGGAGATGAAAAACGTAATCTCTTGATTACGTTCCATGCACACCAGACCACTCACTCCAACTTCAGGAGGTATGTATGTCGCAGTACATCAAGGACCTCATGGCGGACGTGAAGGCGAAAAATCCTGCTCAACCTGAATTTCATCAGGCCGTTGAAGAAGTTGCGGAATCTCTCTCCCTTGTTCTCGAACGTCACCCCGAATACAGAACAGCGCGCGTGCTCGAACGCATCATCGAGCCCGAGCGCGTCATCATGTTCCGTGTTCCGTGGGTGGACGACCAGGGGGAGATTCAGATCAACCGCGGGTACCGGATTGAGATGAACAGCGCCATCGGGCCGTACAAGGGCGGGCTCCGGTTCCACCCGTCGGTCACGCTCGGCATCCTCAAGTTCCTCGCCTTCGAACAGGTATTCAAAAACAGCCTGACGACGCTCCCCATGGGCGGCGGCAAGGGCGGATCCGACTTTGATCCGAAGGGAAAAAGCGATCTGAAGATCATGCGCTTCTGCCAGGCGTTCATGAGCGAGCTGTTCCGGCACATCGGTCCCGACACGGACGTCCCCGCCGGCGACATCGGCGTGGGTGGACGGGAGATCGGCTACCTGTTCGGACAGTACAAGAAGTTGCGGAACGAATTCACCGGCGTCCTCACCGGGAAGGGTCTCAACTGGGGCGGCTCGCTGATCCGCCCCGAGGCAACGGGCTATGGCTGCGTCTATTTCGCGAGCGAAATGCTCGGGACCCGCAGCAAGACGCTTGAAGGGAGAACCTGCCTGGTCTCCGGGAGCGGGAACGTCGCCCAGTACACGATCGAGAAAATTCTCGACCTGGGCGGGAAAGTGGTGACCGTGTCGGATTCGGACGGGCACATTTACGACGAAGCGGGCATCGACAGGGCCAAGCTGGCGTTCCTCATGGACCTGAAAAACGTCCGCCGCGACCGGATCAAAGAATACACCGCCAAATACAAGAGCGCCGTCTATACGCCGGTGGATCCGAAGCTCGACTACAACCCGCTCTGGAACCACAAGGCCGAATGCGCATTCCCGAGCGCGACGCAGAACGAAATCAACGGCAAGGACGCGCAGAACCTCCTGCGGAACGGCGTCTACCTTGTGGCGGAAGGAGCCAACATGCCGACCACGATCGACGGCGTCAAGGTGTTCCTCGATGCGAAGATCCTCTACGGCCCGGGGAAGGCGGCCAACGCTGGCGGCGTCGCAGTCTCCGGCCTGGAGATGGCGCAGAACAGTATGCGCCTCCCCTGGATGCGTGACGAGGTTGACAACCGACTCCGGATGATCATGAAGAGCATCCATGCGACCTGTGTCCAGGTTTCCGAACGCTTCGGCACCCCCGGCAACTACGTCAACGGGGCGAACATCGGCGGCTTCCTGAAGGTCGCCGATGCGATGATGGATCAGGGCGTCGTGTAGGAAACTCTCAAAGAAGAGCCGCGGGCCTCTGTGCCTGCGGCTCTTCTCCTGAATTGCGACGGCCGGCCCCGACCCTGAGATTGACGGCCGGGGACTGCCGTCCCACGAGCGTATGGACAATAACGCCGACAACATAACAAAGACCCTCGACACGCTGCTCGTCGAGCACGGGTACGGCAACCGTTTCCAGGGATTTCAAAACCTGATGCGGCTGCGCATCCGCGACGTGCTCCTCGTGTCGAGTCTCTACGACCTCTACCTGTTCGAGGAGGACGGCCGGCTTTACGAACTCATCAGGAACGAGTATCAGGGATTCAACCTGAGCCATTCCCCCGAGCTCACGCGTGTCTCAAGCGGGAGAGAGGCGATCGCCCTCGCGCAGGAAGAACGCCGGTTCGACCTGATCATCACCACGCTGCACATCGACGACATGCCCGCGATTGAATTCGCGCGCATGGTGAAGACCTCCAGCCTCAAGATCCCCGTGATCCTCCTCGCACACGACAACCGGGAGCTGAAGTACCTCCTGGTCAACCACGACACCTCCGTCTTCGACAGGGTGTTCATCTGGCAGGGGGACTTCCGGATCATCATTGCAATCATTAAGTCGCTCGAAGACCAGATCAACGTCGATCATGACACGCGGATGGTCGGCGTCCAGACGATCATCGTCATCGAGGACAATGTCAGGGATTATTCCTCCCTGCTCCCCGTCATTTATACGGAGATCCTGAAACAGTCGCAGCGCCTTGTCTCCGAAGGCATCAACCTGACGCACAAGTTCCTCCGCATGCGGGCGCGGCCGAAGATCCTGCTCTGTTCGACGTATGAGGAGGCATGGCGGTTCTTCACCGAGTATCAGGAGTTCACGCTGGGGATCATTTCCGACATCGATTTCCCGCGCAACGGCAAACAGGACGCGCAGGCGGGCATCACGTTCGCCCTGGAAGCGAAGCAGCAGGTAGCCGATGTGCCCATCCTCCTCATGTCCAATGTCCAGGAGAACGAGGGCGCAGCCCACGCTGCGGGGGCATCGTTCGTCATGAAGGACTCCCCGATCGTGATGAACGAGCTGCGGCAGTTCATGGCACAGTATTTCAGCTTCGGTGATTTTGTGTTCCGCACACGCGAAGGCAACGAGGTCGGGCGCGCGACCGACCTGAAGAGCCTGGAGGAACAGCTGGAGTCCGTCCCGGTGGAGAGCATCCTCTACCACGGCGAGCGGAATCACTTTTCGAACTGGCTGAAGGCACGGACGGAATTCTGGCTTGCCCATCAGCTCCGGCCGAGGAAGGTGTCCGATTATCCGTCGCCGGAGGCGCTCCGTGCCGACCTGATTCAGTCACTTCACAACTACCGGAACATCCGCCAGCGCGGCATCATCGCAGATTTCACGAAGGAATCCTTCGATCCCGACAGCAGTTTCGCCCGGATCGGCGGGGGTTCACTCGGAGGGAAGGCGCGCGGGCTCGGATTTGTCAGCACGCTCATCAACGACTACAATGTCCGCGACCGCTTCGAGAACGTCCAGGTCTACGTCCCTCCGGCCGTCGTCCTCGGCACCGATGTGTTTGATCAGTTCGTGGACGAGAACAACCTCCGGAAGTTCGCCACGACGTGCGGGGACGACCGGGAGATCACGCGGCGGTTCGTGGAAGCGATCAAGTTCCCCGAAAACGTCCTGGGGGAACTGGCGGCCTTTCTCGACCTGATGCGTGCGCCGCTCGCCGTCCGGTCCTCGAGCCAGCTCGAAGACTCGCAGTATCATCCGTTTGCGGGCGTCTACGAAACGTACATGCTGCCGAATAACCACCCGAACCCGCTCGTCCGTCTGAACGATTTGCTGAATGCGGTCAAGCGCGTCTACGCGTCCACGTTCTATGAGAGCGCGAAGGATTACATCCGGGTGACCTCCTACCGCCTGGAGGAGGAAAAGATGGCGGTGATCATCCAGAAGATACTCGGACGGGCGCATGAGAACCGGTTTTACCCTGATTTCTCCGGGGTTGCGCGCTCCTACAATTTCTATCCTCACCCGCCGCAGCGTCCGTCGGACGGCATCGTCTCCCTTGCGCTCGGGCTGGGCAAGACGGTCGTGGACGGCGGCAACACGGTCCGTTTCTCGCCCCGGTATCCGAACGACCTGATTCAGTTTTATTCTGTGGAAGAAACGCTGAACAACACACAGCGGAATTTCTACGCGCTTGATCTTGACGCGACTTCTGATTTTGGTGTCGAGACGCACGACATCCTGACCAAGCAATACGGACTCGACGTGGCAGAGAGCGACCGGACGCTTCAATTTGCGGGGGCGACGTACTCGCCGGAAAATGATTCCATTACAGACGGACTCGCGCGTCCCGGCACGCGGGTGGTCACCTTCGGGCCCATCCTGCGGAGCAAGACATTCCCGCTCCCGCAGATCCTGGAGCTCCTGCTTGATATGGGCCCCTGGGGCATGGGAACTCCCGTGGAGATCGAATTTGCCGGGAATGTCGGAGAAGGCGAAGAACACCGTATGAAGTTCGGGTTGCTGCAGATGCGGCCGCTGGTCGTCCACCGGGAGCAGGAGGAGCTTGCGGTGGAGGTGAACGACCGGAGCTCCCTCATATGTCAGAGCCCGCAGGTCCTCGGCAACGGCGTCATCGAAGACGTCAGGGACATCGTGGTCGTCGATTATCACATCTTCGACCGGTCACGCAGCGTCGACGTCGCGCATGAAGTCAGCGTGCTCAACAAGCGCCTGGTGGGCGAGGGGCGTCCCTATCTCCTCATCGGCGTCGGACGCTGGGGAACTCTCGATCCGTGGCTGGGAATCCCGGTCACGTGGGATCAGATCTCCGGCGCCCGGGCCATCGTCGAAACCGGGTTCAAGGACATGCCGGTGACGCCGTCGCAAGGCTCGCACTTCTTCCAGAACATCACGTCGTTCATGATCGGCTATTTCACGGTCAACGCGCATGCGGACCAGGGATACATCGACTGGGAATGGCTCCTCAGCAGGGAACCGGTCGAAAAGCTCGCGTTCACACGGCATCTGCGGTTTGACGCACCTCTCACCATCAGGATGAACGGCCACTCCGCGAAAGGCGTCATCCTGAAACCGGAGAACTCCCTTGGCAACAACACCTCCTCCGCGCACCCCGAAGGTCTTTGACGCCTGCCCGCACTGCGGGCAGAAGCTAAGCCCGTGGCAGCAGGTGCTCCTCAGCGTCGACAGGGCGCTGATGTGCAAAAACTGCTGGTACAGGATCATCGTTGATGTCTACGACGAACAGGCCGGCGACCGGGATACAACCGGCGAAGGCCACTAACACCAGGACAGACCATGGCCATGGAATCCTACAATTCGTTCCGTGTTGCGCAGCACCAGGTTCTCGAAGCCGCAAAAGTGCTTCATCTTGACCAGGCGACCGTCGAGCTGTTGAGCTGGCCGCAGCGGGAATTCAAGTGCACGTTGAACGTGCGGATGGATAACGGAAAAGTGATGATCTTTCATGCCTACCGCATTCAGTACAACTACGCCCGCGGACCCGCCAAGGGCGGGATCAGGTTCCATCCGGACGAGACGGTGGATACCATTCGCGCCCTCGCGTCGTGGATGACCTGGAAGACGGCCGTCGTCGATCTTCCGCTCGGCGGCGCAAAGGGAGGAGTCTGCTGTGATCCGAAATCGATGTCGGAGCGGGAGCTTGAAAGGCTCTCACGGGCGTACATCCGTGCCATCGCACCGATGATAGGGGGAGACAGGGATGTCCCGGCGCCCGACGTGTACACCAATCCCCAGACCATGGCCTGGATGATGGATGAATACGAAACCATCGTCTTCCGGCACCATCCGGGCGTGCTGACCGACAAGCCGCAGCAGATCGGCGGGACAGAAGGAAGGCGTGATGCCACTGCGCGCGGCGGTGTCATCACGGTCCGCGAAGCCTGCCGCCGGCATGGATTCGACCCGACCAAATCCTTCGCCATTCAGGGGTTCGGAAACGCAGGACAGCGCGCAGCGCTGCTGCACAGGGAGCTCCTCGGAGGCGGCCGCCTTGTGGCGGTGAGCGATTCGCGGGGAGCCATTTTCCAGGGGGGCGGCATGGACCCGGAGGAACTTGTCACGCACAAGCTCAAGACCGGATCGGTCCTGGGATTTCCGGGGGCGAAAGCCATCCCCCACGAAGCGCTGTTGGCGCTTGATGTGGAAGTCCTCTACCCTGCCGCGCTTGAAAACTCCATCACGGCGGAGAACGCCCCCGCCGTCAAAGCGCGGGTGATCTGTGAACTTGCCAACGGTCCGACGACGCCGGAGGCGGACACCATCCTCAACAAGAAGGGGGTCCACGTCATCCCGGACATCCTCGCGAGCGCGGGGGGAGTCACCGTGTCGTATTTCGAGATGGTGCAGGACAGCTATTCGTACTTCTGGGAGGAGGAGCTTGTGCACGAGAGGCTGGACAAGAAGCTGACCAGGGCATATCACACCGTGCAGGAAGCGGTGCGCGAGAAGCGTGTTCCCCCGCGTCTTGGTGCAATGGTTGTCGGCGTTGCGCGCGTGGCGGAAGCCGCCAAGTTGAGGGGCTGGGTGTAGTGGCGCCGGCATCCCACTATGAGAGAATCTGGCGCATCGTCGCGCGGATCCCGCGCGGGAGAGTGGCAACGTACGGACAGATCGCGCGTCTGGCGCGACTGGTCAACGGCGCGCGGCGGGTCGGCTATGCACTGCACGCCCTCCCTCCGGACTTCCCTGTTCCCTGGCAGCGTGTCATCAACGCACGGGGGCAGATCTCGTTCCCCCCGTCCCATCCGAACCACCGGAGACAGAAACAGCTCCTCATCGGGGAAGGCGTCACATTCGGGGGGGAGAAGATCGATCTGGGGAGGTACCGCTGGAGGGGAAAGCGATGACGATGAACCGCGGGCGCACGCGCGAAAATCTTACCGCTGAAATATGCCTACGGCAGATGCGCGAGAGAGAACGGCGCCGTGCATTTCCTCTTCGCATTCCTCGGGCGTGGAATACGGACCGACAGGGAGAGAATCAACACTCAACGCCATGACCGTGACCACGTATTCGTGCGCCCCCGTGTTCTTCTGCGGGCTGGGCCCGCCGTATCCGAGGTCGCCAAATGAATTTCGCAGTTCCATCGATCCCGAAGGCATCCTGGCCCTGTCGCCGGACGCGCGTTCGGCAATCTCGCGAAGCGTATACGGAATGTTGATCACGTACCAGTGGATCCAGTTCCGGGCCGCGGGATGGTGGTCGGCGATGGAGAGGACGAACGACCTGGTTCCGGGAGGAACCTCCCCCCAGAGGATGGGGGGAGAAATATTCTGTCCGCCCTGAATGCTCCGGTGAGCGTATTTGTTCGGAAAATATTTTCCGCTCAGGAGCGCAGGACAATACACCTTCATTTCCGCTTGCCTTTCACCGCAGGCGCGGTGGGGGCAGTCACTTCCTTGATGAGATCACGGATCTCTTCCATCTCCACTCTGCCTTTACGCAGGTACCGGACCCCGCGCGACTGGAGGCTCATGATGTCCCTCAGCGCCAGATCACGTCCCGATATGACAATGATGGGGATATCTGTCGTCTCGGGATCGTCCTTCAGTCTGTCGATGAAATCCATTCCCCCCTTGCGGCCGAGGGCCAGGTCCATCAGAATGGCGGCCGGTTCGCGGTCTCTCGCCCATTCAACGATGTCGTCGCTCTGGACCGGAAACTGAACTCCCTCGAATCCGTCGTCTTCGACTATGAACTTCAGCAGATTGGAGAAGTCCATGCTGTCCTCGACGATCAATACCACTCTCCTCCCCGCCGTTTTCGAGTGTATGGTCATGGTCCTTGAGGCGTTATGAGGCTTGTCCCGCCGATGACGGGAGTACCGGGCAGGCGTAAAGTACGTTATGGAATAGCCGGAAGCAAATCACCTGAGAAATCGCTTCCGGTCCCTTCCGTTGAATGAACGAAAAAAGAGCCTTGAAGGCAGTACTGCAACCGGGCCGAGGAACTATCCTTGCGTCAGGATTAATTTATCACTAAATTATGGCGAATTTTAACGACACCTCATCCAGGAGACTCATCCCCGCCATGAATCGTCTTGCACAGAGTATCCTTGTCGCCGGCTCGATGGTTGTCCTCTCTTCCTGTGCCGGCTTCCGGCTTGACCGCGTGAATTTCGGGTGGCCGGTCGAAAGCGTGGTCACCGTGACCGCGTCAAACACAATCGAGGACGTCCGTTACGGCGTGTCCGCCGGCGTCGCAAACCTCGCCATGGAGGAATTCCAGGATTCCACCGCCCTGCGAGGAGCCACGCTCCGGATGCTGCGAAGCAGTGAGGGGTACTACTTCGTAACAGGACCGCGGTTCAAACATGTGTATGTCTTTTCGCCGGGAGCGTTCAGTCTCACGCTCACTTCCTCCATCGCAGTGTCTGAGACGGGGCTCCGGAACCCCGCGCTGAATCAGCGACCGCCGTATGTCGAACTCATCGACGGCGACAGCTTCCGCAGAATTCTCACCAGTGACGACATTGTGGAGGCAAAGAAATGAAAACCGCACTGATCATCGCATTGCTCCTGGCCTGTGCGGCTGCCCCTGCGGCGGCACAGCAATCCGATTACGCCGTCAAGAAATCGTACGAGGAGCGTTACCGGGCGATCGCCGACCGCATTGACTCTTCCGCAAGCATGCAGGAGCTGGATTCACTCAGGAACGAGATCCAGAAACTCGAGACGGCCTACGCCGCGCACGAGGCATTCCTGGACAAGGCGCTGTACCCGACGACGTTCACCGGGAGCCTGCAAAGGCTGAGGTCGCTTCAGGTGCTGACCTATGACAGGGTCTATCTCATCCAGACCCAGGGCGTGAAGCTCAGCGAGCTCGAGGCGCGTATCGGGTCCCTGAGCACCCGGCTCGATTCCCTCACGTCCCAGCGCGATCAGCTCTTCGGCGAGCTGCAGGAAAGCAAGAAATCTCTGGCGTCGCTCCGCGAGGCGGTCAAGCGCCTCACGGCGAACCTGAAGGCAAAGGACCAGCTCATCTTTGCACTGGTCGATTCGATCTTCCTCCCCTACGGCAAGGATGTCCACCAGGTGGCGGACGTCCACAAGGAAGCGATCGAACAGAAGCTCGAAAAGGCGAATGTCGTCACACGCGTCTACGAAATCGCGGCGGACAACGTGAAGTTCCTCGAAGTGACGCAACTCCAGGGGAAGGACTACACCAATCTCATCGAGCAATACGAAACGTTCAGCACCCGGTGGGGCGGATTGAAGGAGCGGATGGCGGCGGTCGCAGCGACAAGCGCGGTGGTGCCGTCGTCGTTGCAGACCGGAAAGGGAACCGCCCATGCACCGGCCGTCAAGGGGGGAGCGTTATCCGTCGGCCAGGCATCGCAATCGGCCGCAGCGCAGGCAGAGCACGTGGATTCGGTTCTTGCTGAATGGCGCACCAAGCTTACCGGCGCATTCTGGAGCGGGCTTCAGAAGGAATTTTCAGCGGCCAAAGTGGGCGTCGCGCCGTTTCACGATGGACCAACGTTCTCCGCAAGCATCCGTACCTACGTGGCAACCCTGAAGGCGGGTACGCAGGACCCCGCGACATTTGTCGACATCGTCTGGAAGCAGAAGATCGATAAGGAATGGCGGGACGGGCTGATGAAGGAAAGCATGCTCGGCAAAACTGAGTATGCCGCCCTCGACAAACTGGTGAGTGAAGTCTCGAAGGAGTCGATCGACCTCAAGCTGATTCTTTATCTGCTGGGCGTTGTCGTGATCATCGGAGGGGTCTGGTATTTCCTCTTCCGGAAAAAGGCATCCGCGTCGGCCGAGCAGAAGACCACTTAAGAAGAGATCACCACCTCTTCCAATTTGAACCGGATTCGCAGGACTCCGTTCTCATATCCGGTCGAGATGATCCGGAACCCCCCGATGTCATCCGAATTTGCCACGTGCGCGCCGCTGCAGGGGCACGCATCGTAGTCCCCTATCCGGATGATCCGCAAGGTTTCCCCTGCCTCCTCCGGAAGGCGCGAGAGGTTGAACTGTTGTGACGCCTCTTCGCGCGGCATGAATTCCTCACGCACCGGCAACCCTGCCGCAATGACCTCATTGACGCGCCGTTCAAGTTCCGCAATCTCTGCGGGGGTCAGGTCACGGTCGAAATGGTAGTCGCATTTCGACTTCTTCTTCTCCACATGCGCACTGAACGAACGCCCCCTGTTGAACATGCGCACCATCGTCTGATTCAAAATGTGTTCGGCAGAGTGCATGCGCGGGTCGTATTCCTTCGCCATCCGATCCCTCCCTCGTTTTCTTCAAATTACCCCGCCTCCGGAATACATGCAAATCCGCTGACGTTTTGCTCGGAATGGGATTTTAACGTATCATGAAACCCAATTCCCACGGACAGACCGAATGACCGCAAGCGTTTTCACGAGGCGACCCAGCGGGTCCCCCCTTCTGGTGTGTCTGCTTTTCGGCGCGTTGTTGCCCGCCGCGGCGGGCGCACAGGAGTCTTTTGCCGTCGGGAAGGGGCAGTTTTTCCTCAACGGCAAGCCGTTCAGGATAATTTCGGGCGAGATGCATTATCCCCGCATCCCAAAGGAATACTGGAAGGACCGGCTCCTGAAGGCGCGGGCAATGGGCCTGAACACGATCTGCACGTACATTTTCTGGAATGCACATGAGGCACGCCGGGGGTCGTTCGACTTCTCCGGCGATCTGGATGTCGCGTCTTTTATCAAGACCGCACAGGCACTCGGCCTTCACGTGATTATCCGTCCCGGGCCCTACGTCTGTTCCGAATGGGATTTCGGCGGACTGCCGGCGTGGCTGCTGCGCGAACCGGATATCCGGGTCCGTTGTTCGGACCACGCGTACATGGAAGCGGTGCACCGGTATCTGATGCGACTGGGGAGGGAGCTTGCGGGACTCCAGATCGGGCGCGGGGGTCCGATCATCCTCGTGCAGGTGGAGAACGAATACGGAAGTTACGGCAATGACAAGGTCTACCTGGCGGAACTCGAAGCCATGGTGCGCGAGGCGGGGTTCACCGTTCCGTTCACGACGTCCGACGGGTCGGACATCACCCAGCTCGAGGCAGGCGCGCTCGACGACGCGGTGCCGGCGGTAAACTTCGGAGGAGGCGCCGAAGGCGAATTTGCGAACCTGGCCCGTTACAGGGCAGGCATCCCTCCGATGTGCGGCGAGTACTGGTGCGGATGGTTTACGCACTGGGGAAGCCCGCGCTGGGGAAGTGCAGACATCGGCACGCAGCGCGCGGACGTCGAGTGGATGCTGAAGACCGGGAAGTCGTTCAACCTGTACATGTTCCATGGCGGAACAAATTTTGGTTTTACCGCCGGGGCCAATTTTACCGACAGGTATCTGTCCGATGTCACGAGCTATGACTACGACGCGCCGCTTGATGAAGCAGGGCGTCCCAGCGAGAAATTCACCGTCCTGCGCGACCTGATCAGACAGTACACCCCGGGCGTGGAGAGGTTTCCCGAACTGCCACTTCCGCTTCCTGCCATCGACCTCCCGCCGGTGACGCCCGCTGAAAAGGCGCCGCTGTTCGCCTGCCTCCCTCCACCCGTCGGGTCGGTACAGCCGCGGAGCATGGAAACGTTTGGGCAGAATTCCGGGTTCATCATGTACCGGACGCGGCTGCTCGGCCCTAAAACCGGAAAGCTCGTCGTCGTCGAGCCGCACGATTACGCGCTTGTCTATGTCAACGGAAAATTTGCCGGCGTTCTTGACAGGCACAAAGGAGAGACCTCGCTGACCCTCCCTCCTGCCGGCGGAGGCGAAGTCACGCTCGACATCCTGGTGGAAGCGATGGGACGCGTGAACTTCGGGCCGAAGCTGCTTGACAGGAAGGGGATTACGGAACGGGTCGAGCTGGACGGCGTCACACTCATGAACTGGTCGGTCTATCCGATGCCGATGGATGCCGGTTTTCTCCGGAGCCTCACCTACGGAGAACCCGATCCGGCCGCAGGTCCGGCATTCTATCGCAGCTCTTTCACTCTCAACCAAACCGGCGACACGTTTCTCAGCATGGAACCATGGCACAAAGGGGTGGTCTGGGTGAACGGCCACAACCTCGGGCGTTACTGGTCGATCGGTCCGCAGCAGAAACTGTTTCTCCCGGGACCCTGGCTGAAAAAAGGGAAGAATGAGATTGTCGTGTTCGACCTGGAAGGCGGCCCGCCCCGCCCCATACGTTCATTCACTTCTGAAGGGACAACAGCACCATGAGAGCTCTCCGCGCCGTTGTGATCATGATACTCCTCGTGCTTCTCGCACAGATCAGGCCGGCGGCGCAACCCGCGCACGCGACCGATGATACGCAACGGGAACAGGCGCTTGAGAAGTCATATGACTCACTGCTCACCTCCGGCAATCTTGCATCATGGCTGAAAGTGCTCTCTGCGCACGCGCATCACCCGGGCTCTCCGGCATCACGCCCCAATGCCGAACGAATTGCAGGACTTTTCCGCTCCTGGGGGTATGAGACGTCCATCGAGGAATTCAGGATCCTGTATCCGAAGCCCGTGGTCCGGACCCTCGAAATGACGGCGCCGGAGCACTATGCCCCTTCGCTGCGCGAGCCGCCCCTTGCAGAGGATTCCACCTCAGGCCAGACGGCCGAGCAGCTCCCGCTCTTTAATGTGTATTCCGTCGACGGGGATGTCACGGGTGAGCTCGTTTACGTCAATTACGGCGTTCCAAAGGACTATGAGGAACTGGCGCGGCGGGGGGTCAGTGTCAAAGGAAAAATCGCCATTGCACGGTACGGCGGTTCCTGGCGCGGCATCAAGCCGAAAGTGGCGGCCGAGCATGGCGCAATAGGGTGCATCATTTATTCGGATCCGAAGGACGACGGATATTTTCAGGGGGACGTCTATCCAAAGGGCCCATACCGCGGTGAATGGGGAGGGCAACGCGGATCCGTTCAGGACATGCCGATCCACACCGGCGATCCGCTGACCCCCTTTGTGGGGGCGACAAAGGACGCGAAGCGACTGAGCCTGAAGGATGCTCTCATACTGACAAAGATTCCCGTCCTCCCCATCTCATACGGCGATGCGCTACCGCTCCTCAGGGCAATGGGGGGTCCGGTCGCACCGGCGAGCTGGCGCGGTGCGCTCCCCATTACCTACCATTGCGGGCCGGGGCCTGCAACAGTCCATCTGAACCTCAAATTTTCATGGGACCTGGTGCCGATTTATGACGTCATCGCAAAACTCGCCGGCGCGGAATCACCCGACGAGTGGGTCATTCGCGGCAACCACCACGACGGCTGGGTGTACGGAGCGGCCGATCCGCTGAGCGGGCTGGTATCCATGCTGGAGGAAGCCCGAGCGGTTGCGACGATTGCGCACGGGAGCTGGAAGCCGCGGCGGACCATTGTGTACTGCGCATGGGATGCAGAAGAGCCGGGCCTCGTCGGGTCGACGGAATGGGTGGAGACGCATGCCGAAGAGCTGGCGCGGAAGGCGGTTGTTTATATCAACTCCGACGGCAACGGCAGAGGCTACCTGGGCGCGGGAGGGTCCCATACGCTGGAGGAGATTGTCAACGATGTCGCGCGATCGGTCACGGATCCGGAGAAACATGTCAGCGTTGCGGACCGTTTTCGCGCGCAAGAGCTGCTCGAGACACCGGTTGCCGATCGGGAAGAACTGCGCTCACGGAAGAATTTCCGGCTCTACCCGCTCGGGTCGGGATCCGACTACACTCCCTTCCTGCAGCACCTCGGGATTGCCTCGTTGAACATCGGGTACGGCGGAGAAGACGGGGGCGGATCGTATCACTCGATATACGATTCGTTCGACCATTTCATCAGATTTGGCGACCCCGGGTTTCGCTACGGGGTGACCCAGGCGCAGACCGTGGGCCGGCTGGTGCTCCGGCTCGCCGGGAGCGAGATACTCCCCTTCCACTTCTCCAGTTTTACCGGCGCTGTTGCGCGCTACGCCGAGGAAGTCATGAAGCTCACAGAGGAGATGAGGCGTGAGACCGATGAGACGAACCGCCTGATACGGGAAAACGTCTTCGAACTGAACGCCGATCCCACGGAAGTGTGGGTGACTCCTGAGGTCAAGGACAGTGTGCCGTATCTCAACTTCGCCCCGTTACAGAATGCCGTCGCGCACATTTGCGCAGCGTCTGCCCACTACGACGTGATCTGGAGACACGCCGACTCGACCGGCATCCGGTTGTCCGCCGAAACAGAGCGATCGCTGAACAGGAAGTTCAGGGAGTTCGAGCATGCCCTGACAGTGCAGGGAGGACTGCCGGGACGGCCCTGGTATGTCCATGCCGTGTATGCACCGGGCCAGTATACGGGGTACGGCGTGAAGACCCTGCCGGGAATCCGCGAGGCGATCGAGCTTCGCAACTGGAAGCAGGCGGAAGAGCAGATCGTGGTGGCAGCCCGGATGCTGGAGCAGGCGGCTGCGTTCATCACGACGACCACGTCCCTGATCCGGTGACACAACGGAACGGATCCCCCTTGACATTAGCACGGCACGATGGCTACATTTGATCCCCGTTGCTCGCGCCCGAGAAAGGAATGACCATGAATTATGAGGTGCAGGTCCTCAAGATGGGTGAATGCCAGGTGCCCGGGCCGGAAGTGTATTGGATGAGCAACTGGGACACCTGGGAGACTCTTCATTTCTGGATGGTCGTCATACGGGGCGGCGGCAAGAACATCATCATTAATACCGGCCCCCCGCAGGACCTGACAGCTCTGAACGCGGCATGGAAGGCAGCCATCGATGAACGCTCGCAGATGGTCCGCACGGACACCGATCGCCCCGAGGCCGCCCTTGCGCGCATCGGCCTGAAGCCGCAGGACATCGATCACGTCCTCATCACGCCGCTGCAGGCGTATGCAACGGGGAACATCCCGCTCTTCACAAACGCGGAAATCTGCCTCTCGAGAAGGGGCTGGATCGAGGATTTTCAGGCGCCAAAATACCACATGCACATCCCGAGGAAATTACGAATCCCGGACGACGTCCTCCAGTATCTCGAGATCACGGCACCGGACCGGCTGCGCCTCCTCGACGACGAGGAGGAAATTCTCCCCGGACTCCGCGCATTCTGGACCGGCGTGCACCACCGGTCGTCCATGGCATACGTGATTGACACGGCGAAGGGACAGGTCGTCGCCTCCGACTGCTTTTTCAAATATGCCAACGTCGAGAAGATGATCCCGCTCGGGATCATGGAGAGCCTTGAGGAGTGCATGCGCGCGTACGAGCGCATCACGAAGGTAAAGGGCATTCTCCTGCCGCTGTACGATCCTCTTGTTGCCGAACAGTTTGCCGGCACCCGTCAGGGACGCACGCCATGAAACAGCGAATACCCGCTCCTGACCGGTTCAAGGGAAAAGTAGCTGTCGTGACCGGCGGCTCTGCAGGCATCGGACTGGCGACCGTCCGCGAGTTGTGCAGGGAGGGCGCCAGCGTGGCATTCACAGGAATCGAGCCGGAGCTCGGGAAAGAGATGGAGACGATCCTGAAACGGGAGAAATGCGACGTTCAGTTCTTCGGCGGGGACATGGCCGAAGAGCACTTCTGCGCGTCCGTGGTGCGCGAGACGCTTGCACGCTGGCGGAGGGTGGATTTCCTTGTGAACAATGCATTCTCGTTCGTCGCAAAAGGACGTGATGCGGAACGGAGCGACTGGGAACGGACATACCGGGTTGGCCCGATCGCCTATGCGACGATGGGTGCACTGGTGGCCGAACCCATGAAACAAGGGGGCGGCGGGGCCATCGTCAATGTCTCGAGCATTTCCGCCCGGATCGCGCAACCCAACCGGTGGACGTACAACAGCGCCAAAGGGGCTGTCGAAAACCTCACCCGCTGCATGGCCCTCGATCTGGCCCCCCTCGGAATCCGTGTCAACAGCGTCAGCCCCGGCTGGATCTGGACGAGAGAAGTCGAAAAGGCCGCAGGCGGAGACCGGGCGTACTGGGAGCCCGTCTGGGGAGCCTACCACATGCTCAGGCGCCTCGGCGAACCGGTCGAGGTCGCCGCCGCCATCCTCTTCCTCCTGAGCACCGACGCCGACTTCATCACCGGGGCAGACCTTCCGGTCGATGGAGGATACCAGGGACTCGGCAGCGAAGGGCTCGGGTCGTCCAGCCAGTTCGCAGGATCTCACTGAATACCTTCTCCCCTCCTCCGCATGACCCTCGTACGATTCCCGTATGACCGGGTGAAGCCCCTGGAAATTCCGGGGCGTAATCTGATGGGCGTCTTCGCTCCGCCCCGCATGGAGCGTGCACAGACCGAGCTGGAAATAATCGCGTCAGCGCTCGCACACCCCATTGGGAACGGCCGCCTTTCGGATGCCTTGAAAGGAAAGCGGAACGTCCTCATCGTGTCGGATGATCACCACCGGCCCACTCCCGTGCGCATGATGCTTCCCCCCGTCCTCGGAGAGATCCATGCTGCGGGGATTGCCGATGCCTCGGTGGAGATCGTCATGGCTCTCGGGTCCCACCGGCCGATGACGGATGAGGAGATCCGTCAAAAACTCGGGCCCGGCATTGTCGACCGGTTCAGAGTCTCCAACCACGAATGGACAAATCCTGAACACCTCTATTTCGCCGGCCGGGTTCCCCCCGGGATCGACGTGTGGGTGAACAGGAAGATGCAGGAATTCGACGTGATCATAGGGCTGGGGCAGATCATGCCGATGGATGTCTGCGGATTTACGGGCGGCTGCAACATCATCATCCCCGGTCTGTGCGGGCCGAAAACGAGCTCGGACTTCCACTGGGTACGGGTCGGCATTGCAGCGGACGAGGTCATCGGGAAGAGGGAGAATCCGATTCGTGAGGCGATCGACAACTCGGCGCTCGCGGCGGGACTCGACGCAATCCTGAACGTCATACTCGACGGCGAAGGGAAGGTCTGCGGAGCGGTGTATGGACACCCTGTCGAGGCGCACAGACGGGGTGTGGCGCTCGCGCTGGAAGCCCACACGGTTGCACTGCCGCGCAAAGCGGATATCGTGATCGCGGACGGCTACCCTTTCGACATCGAGTTCTGGCAGGTCAACAAGGCGCTTGACAATGCCGCGCTGGCGGTCCGCAACGGCGGCGTGATCATCCTCGTCTCCCCCTGCACCGAGGGGCTTTCGGCGACCCACGGCGGGGATATACTCCGGGTGGGGTACAGGCCAAAACAGGAAATCCTCCAACTGGTGGAGCAGGGAGAATTCACCCACCGCGTGACAGCAGTCCATATGGTGCAGGTTGCGGAGGCGACATTTGAGAAGGGTGTCACATGCATCCTCGTGACCGACGGCATTCCTCCCGAGGTGATCCGCCGGGTACATCTGGAGTACGCTCCCGACCCGGCCGCGGCGCTTGCCATGGCATTCGGAAGGCTGGGACATGACGCGACAGTTGCGGTACTGCAGCGGGCATCCGAGACCCTCCCTCTTATTCAGGAGAACTGAAGTTCAATGGAATTAAACGGAAGAGTCGTGATGATTACGGGCGCCGGCGGCGCCATAGGGCGAGCGGCGTCGCTGCTCTTTGCAGCGGAGGGAGCGACGCTGGTCCTCGTCGATCTGAACAGGGAGAGCGTGGAGGAGACCGTCCGCCAGGTGAAGGAGCGGGGCGCACAGGCATCCGCTTTCACGCTTGATGTCTCCGACGAGACGAAGGTCGTGGAGCTCGTCCAAAAAACCATTGCAGCACACGGCGGGCTCGATGTCCTGGTGAATAACGCGGCAATATCCATGGAGACCCCGATTCTGGATATCCGGGCAGCCGACTGGGACCGCGTGATGGCAGTGAATCTCCGGAGTGTGTTTCTCCTTTCGCGGGAAGCCTTCAGGTTCATGAAAACCCGCAACAAAGGAAAGATCATCAGCATGTCGTCCGCATCGGCAAAAATCGGGGGCCTGGTGGTGGGAGCGCACTATGCCGCGAGCAAGGCCGGGGTGATCTGTTTTACCAAGAGTCTTGCGTTGCAGGCCGCCCCGTACGGGATCAACGTCAACGCAGTCTGCCCGGGCCCGACGAAAACGCCGATGACCGACGCCTGGGGTGCAAAGGCAAACGAGGAGTTCGCCGCCAGGATCCCCTTCAAGCGATACGGAGCGCCCGAAGAAATTGCGGAGGCGATTCTGTTCCTTGCCTCGGACCGGTCCCGGTACATCACCGGGGAGGTCCTTGATGTGAACGGCGGATTGGTGATGGACTAGCCGATGAAAACGACCACGCTTACGCCGGCAATGCAATTCGAAGAGTGGCGCTCCGAAGACGCTGACCTTCGGAAGCTGACCCCTCACGCTGCTTCGCGGCTCCTGTTCGACATCATCCTCATCAACGAATTCGAGCATGCGCTCCTGCGTCTGAAGGCGGACGACTGCGTCTGGGGCCCCGTGCACACCAGCGTGGGACAGGAGGCAGTGGCGGCGGGAGTGGCGGCGGCGCTGCGGGCGTCGGATAAAATGGTCGCCACGTACAGGGCACATCACGAGTTCCTGGCAAAAGCCCTCCGGTTTGTGGTGCCGGAGGGATGGGACCCGGTGCGGAAACCGCTGCCGGCGGACGGGCAGGAGGTGGTGGAGAAGACGCTCGCGGAAATCATGGGACTCGCTTCAGGTTACTGCGCAGGGCGTGGCGGGTCGATGCATCTGCGTTTTGCGGGGGCGGGCTTCCTGGGGTCCAACCCGATTGTCGGCGGGGGGATTCCGCTTGCAGCCGGTGCCGCCTTTGCCGAGAAATTCCGTGAAACCGGAAACATCGTCGTCTGTTTCTTCGGCGATGGCGCCACCAACATCGGCTCCTTTCACGAGGCTTGTAATCTGGCCGGCCTCTGGGGGCTTCCCCTGGTCTGCTTCATTGAGAACAACGCCTATTCGGTTGCAACGCCGCTCCGGCAGGCATGCGCAATTGAGGACCTTTATCTCCGTGCGGCGTCGTACGGCATGAAAGGGTACCGGGTCGACGGCAACGACGTCGTCGGCATACACGGCCTCATGAGCTCTGTTGCTGCGGACATCCGTGCGGGCGGCCGTCCCTGTATGATCGAGGCGCGGTGTTACAGGCGCTATCATCACGCAGGGGATCAGCCGGGGAGCGCATTTGGTTACAGGTCCAAAGAGGAGGAAGCCGGCTCGAAGGCGCGTGAGGTTTTTGAGACGTTCCCGCGATCGCTTGCAGGGGCCAAAATTCTCTCCGACCAGCAGATCGAAACGGTTCATGCGCACGTCCGCGGGGCGATCAGCCGCGCCGTGGATGCCTGCACAGAGGAAGGCCCTCCCCGCACCATCCGGCCCGGGCTCTGGCCGGGAATCGATACGGTGCAGGACGGCATGCGGAGCAATGGCGCCGAGTGGAAAGGCCTGAAATTCTCGGAGCGGAGCGATTTCAGCAATTTCAGGCAGCTTCGTTACTCGAATGCCATTGCAGAGGTGACGGGCAGGTGGCTGGAGCGGGACAGGGAGACGGTCGTGCTTGGAGAGGACGTGGCAAATTTCGGCGGCGGCGCATACGGCGCCACAAAAGGGCTGCCGGCAAAATTCACACGCCGGGTCCTCAACACGCCGATTGCTGAGGCGGGGTTCACCGGGCTTGCGCTCGGCATGGCGATGGCCGGGATGAGGCCCGTGGTAGAGATCATGTTCCCGGATTTTGCACTGGTGGCAGCCGACCAGATGTTCAACCAGATCGGGAAAGCCCGGCATATGTACGGCAATACGACGGATCTGCCGCTGGTCGTGCGGACGCGGGTGGCAATCGGTTGCGGATACGGCGGACAGCACTCCATGGATCCCGTCGGGCTGTACAGTCTCTTCCCGGGCTGGCGCATCGTGGCTCCCGCCGACAGCTTCGATTACATCGGCCTGTTCAACTCTGCCATGCGTTCGAAAGATCCGGTGCTTGTCATAGAGCACCATTCGCTTTATGCAAAGGAATTCCCGGTGCCGGCAGGTGATTCTGACTATTATATCCCGTTCGGGAAGGCGCGGGTCGTTGCGGAAGGGAGCGATGTGACGCTTCTTGTCTACGGTTCCCTGGTCGGAAGGTGTGAGCAGCTTCTCCCCCGTTTTGCCGCCGACGGCATCTCCGTCGACCTCATTGACCTCCGCACGCTCGACCTGCCCGGGATCGATTATACGACGATCGGGGCCTCGCTTGGCAGAACGGGAGCGCTCGTCATTGCGGAGGAAGCGGCTGCGAGCCAATCGATCGGCTCCGCGATCTCCGCGACCATCGCAGAGAAGTTTTTCGAATCCCTGGACGCCCCCGTCACGCGCGTGACATCGCTCGACATTCCCCTCCCTGTTTCCCGGGTTCTGGAACGTGAAACGATGATCAGCGATGAGAAGATATTCAGGACCGTGGCGGCGGTTGCGAGAAGGGTCCGGCCTGTCAGCGGGTAATCGTCCGGGTGGAATCCCTGACGATGAGTTCTGTTTCCAGGAGCACCCGTTCGACGGGGAGAAGTTTTGAAGACTCGATATTCCGGATGAGAAGTTCAGCGGCGCGCTGCCCGATTTCGCGCTGCGGCGCCCGGATGGTCGTGAGGGGAACGGGATAGATCCTGGCGTAGGAGATATCGTCGTTGCCGACAATCGAGATGTCGTCGGGCACGCGGATGGCGAGTTCCTTCAGGGCGGTCAAGATGGCCAGCGCCTGCTGATCATTAAAACAGACGATCGCGGTGGGATACTCGTTCCGCGATTTCTTTTTGAAATAGGCCAGCGTGTTGCCGTAGCTTTCTTCGTGGCGCGACCCGATCGAGACGATCATATCCTCGTGGAACGCCAGCGTGCTTTCGCTGAAGGCGTGCCGGAAACCCTCGATGCGCTCCTCCGTGTGCGAGGAGCTGGGAGGGCCGGCAAAATGGACGATGCGCGTGTGCCCGCAGTCCATAAGATACTTCACTGCTTTCTTGATCGCCTGTGAGTTATCGATGGCGACGACATTCGCCTGAATCCCGCTCACGTCTTCGAGCAGAACAAAGGGGTAATTGATCATCTTGAGCTTGAAGAGGTGCTCGATCTCGGCGGTCCCCTCCACCAGGGGAGCGATGATCGCCCCTTTGATATCCTTGGCGGCGAAGAGCTGTGAAAACCGTTTCTCCGACTGTTGATTGTTCTCCGAGCTGGCGATGAGGAGGGAGTAGCCTTTGCTGTTCGCATAATCACGGACGCCGCTTGCTATTGCCGTGTAGAACGGATAGTTTACGTCCTTGATGATGATCCCGATGCTCTTGTCCTGGTTTCCGTTGCGCAGGTTTCTCGCAATGCCCTGGGGTCGAAAATGAAGTTGCTTCATCACTTCAAGAACATGGTCCCGCGTTTCCGGTTTCACCGAGTTGCGGGCATTGATGACAGCAGAGACGGTTCCTTTCGAGACTCCTGCCCTTCTGGCGACATCTTCTATCGTTATTCTTTTCATTAGCTTCTCCGGCACCCCTCAAAGAATACCCCGGCAAGGGAAACTGACCGCCGAACGATCCTAAGGGTCAGTGCATGCCACAGGGTACTTCAAGATACGAAAACTTCTGAACCGATTCAATCTTTCTTGTACCAGACATCACGGCACGGTTATTTTGACAGATTTTCTGAGGGTTTCAGCGGAATTCCTGATGCGAATTCTGACCCGACACATTCCGGATGAAATCGACCAGCCATGACCGACGCACAGTGGGAGACACTCACCAGGACGGTGCAGGGGGCGGCGGTGACGCCTCTGCCCGTCGGATTTATCATTGACAGCCCCTGGCTGCCGAACTGGAACGGGATCAGGATCCTCGACTATTTCACCAGCGACGAGCAGTGGCTGAAAGCCAACCTGAAAGCGGTCGCGGCATTTCCCGATGTGCTCTTCCTCCCCGGGTTCTGGTCGGAGTTCGGGATGTGCACCGAACCGTCCGCCTTCGGCGTGCGCTGCGTGTTCCCGGCGAACGAATTTCCGCACGCCCACAAGGTCCTCGTTTCGGCGGACGACATTGGGTCGCTGCCACAGCCCAACCCCCGGACCGACGGGTTGTTGCCGTTCGTTCTGAACCGTCTCAAGCTCGCGCAGCCGCACATCGAAGCAGCCGGGCACCGGATCCGGTTTGCCGTCGCGCGGGGTCCGCTCAATATCGCAAGTTATCTCCTGGGGACGACGGAATTTCTGACCTTGATGATGACCGATCCGGGGCGGGCCGAGGATCTGGTGAAGAAGATCACCGCATTCCTGAAGGAATGGCTGGCGTTGCAACGGGAAACGTTTCCCTCGATCGACGGCATCCTGTTGCTCGATGACATCATCGGCTTCATCGGTGAACGGGAATTCCGCACGTTCGGCCTTCCGTACTTCACAGAGCTCTTTGACGTGAAGGTCAGCGTCAGGTTTCTGCATAACGATGCGCCGTGCAGAGTCTCGGCGCCGTTCCTTGCTGCCATGGGCGTCAACCTTTTCAACATGGGGTTCGACATCTCTCTCAACGAATTGAAGCGGTTGACAAAGAACAGCGTCACGCTGCTCGGCAACATCCCGCCCCGCGACGTGCTTGCCGCGGGGAGCAGTCAGGATGTCGCACGAGCGACGGCAGAGCTTTTGCGCACGCTTGAAGACCGGTCGAGGGTGATCATCTCGTGCGGAGGGGGGATGCCTCCCGGCGTACGATCAGAAAATATTGCGGCGTTTGTCGATTCAGTGCGAGCATTTCCGGTACCGTAACAGATTCCGGCGAACCCGACATCTCCCGGGCGATCGCCCCTGTAAACCACTGCCGGGCAATCAATTGCGGAAATATCTGCCATTCGTGAAGGTGGAATATTTCGATACCCGCAGCAGCCCTTTTCCGGTCGAATTATTGGTCACTCCCCTTGACACGAGAATTAATTCGTTGTACTATTGAATCGGTTCAAGCACATTCCGACCGTTACAAATTCGATGAGACGCCTGCGAAGGCTTCTCCCCTTTCTCGTCAAGGTTTGCTCTCACCCAACAGACTCTCCTGCGCTCACCGATTAATAAGGAGCGAGAGTGCACATGCCGAAACAGTTTTTCCCCGGCGTCGACCGGACGATTGCCTACGAAGGTAAAGACTCAAAAAATCCGCTCGCCTTCAAGTATTACAACAAGCATCAATCGGTAAACGGCAAGACCATGGGTGAACACCTTCGGTTTGCCGTCGCGTACTGGCATACGTTCATGGGGACAGGCGCGGACATGTTCGGCGGTCCGAGCTTTCAGCGTGCATGGCACAGCGCCGCCGACCCGATGGACCGCGCAAAGGAGACCCTTGACGCCGCATTCGAATTTCTCCGGAAGCTGGACATCAGTTTTTATTGCTTCCATGACCGTGACATAGCACCGGCCGGGGAGACCTTTGCGGAAACCTGCCGCAACCTCGAGACCATCGTGGGGATTGCCAAGGGACTTCAGAGAGATTCCGGCGTCCAGCTCCTCTGGGGCACGGCAAATCTGTTCAGCCATCCGATATACGCGCAGGGCGCCGCCACGAGTCCCAACGCCCACGTCATGGCGCATGCCGCGGCCCAGGTAAAGAATGCCATCGACGCCACGCACGAACTCGGCGGGGCCAATTACGTGTTCTGGGGCGGCCGCGAAGGGTATGAAACGCTCCTGAACACCAACATGAAGCGGGAGCAGGAGCAGATGGCGCGCTTCCTCCATATGGCCGTCGATTACAGGCGGTCGATCGGCTTTACGGGCCAGTTCCTGATCGAGCCGAAGCCGGCGGAGCCCACGAAGCACCAATACGATTCCAGCGCGGCGGCCACGCTTTACTTCCTGAAGGAGTATGGCCTGCTCGAGCATTTCAAACTGAATATCGAGGCGAACCACGCCACACTTGCCGGCCACACGTTCGAGCACGAACTGGCCGTTGCCTCCGCCGCCGGAAAGTTGGGGAGCGTCGACGCCAACCGGGGCGATCTGCTGCTCGGCTGGGATACGGACCAGTTTCCGGTCGACCTCTACAGCACGACGCTGGCCATGATGATCATCCTCGACCAGAACGGGCTCGGCAGCGGTGGTTTGAATTTCGATGCAAAGGTGCGACGCAGCTCCAATGACCCGACGGACCTGTTTCATGCCCACATCGGCGGGATGGACGCGTTTGCCCGCGGACTGCAGATCGCCCAGCGGATCCGGGAAGACGGGACGCTCAAGCTCTTCGTGGAAGAGCGCTACGCGAGTTACCGCTCGGGCATCGGCGCGAAGATCATCGCCGGCCAGGTGACGCTGCGTGACATCGAGCAATGGATCCGCAACGAGGGGAACCCCGTCGTCACCAGCGGAAGGCAGGAAATGCTCGAGAATCTTCTGAATTCCTATATCCTTCAATGAGTGCTCCACGATGGAGTCTTTGAACCGGAATCAGACAATGAGAGACAAGATCACGCCCGACGTAGCTGCCCCGCACGCAGAAACGCCGGATTACAAGAGTGTGGACCTGGACGTCAGGGAGCGGGTTGCCGACCTGTTGAGCCGGATGTCGCTGGAAGAGAAAGTCGCGCAGATGCTCTGCCTCTGGGGAGAGAAGAAGGCGAAGCTCTTCGATGAAGGCGGCACTCTCGATCCGGAGCGCCTCAAGCGCCATTGCAGCGACGGTCTCGGCCAGATCGCGCGGCTCAGCGACACGAACGGCGGCACGGACCCCGCCGCCATGGCCCGGCTCGCCAACAGGCTTCAGAAATTCTTCGTTGAGGAGACCCGGCTCGGCATCCCCGTCATCTTCCATGAGGAATGTCTCCACGGGCTCGCCGCCCGGGATGCGACCAGCTACCCGCAGCCCGTCGGGCTCGCCTCCACGTTCAATCCGGAGCTCGTCGAGGAAATCTACTCCGCAATTGCCGAAGACACGCGGGGCCGGGGCGCACACCAGGCGCTCACGCCGGTGGTGGATGTCGCCCGCGATCCCCGCTGGGGGAGAGTCGAGGAGACATTCGGCGAGGATCCCTATCTCGTCTCCCGGATGGGCATCGCAGCCGTCAGGGGATTTCAGGGGGACGGGAGTTTCAAGGACAAGAAGCGGCTCATCGCGACCCTCAAACATTTTGCCGCTCACGGACAGCCGGAATCGGGGACCAACTGTGCGCCGGTCAATGTCTCCGAACGCCTCCTCCGTGACACGTTCCTCTACCCGTTCAGGGAAGTCATCACGAAAGCAGGCGCCATGAGCGTCATGCCGTCGTATAACGAAATCGACGGAGTGCCCTCGCACGCGAACGCATGGCTGCTCCAGGACGTCCTCAGGGGCGAATGGGGCTTTGAGGGGTCTCTCGTGTCGGACTATTACGCGGTCACCGAGCTGCACAGGCGCGACGAGGCGACGAGCCACGCCGTTGCAAAGGATAAGGACGAAGCGGCAGCGCTCGCCGTCGCAGCCGGGGTCAACCTGGAACTGCCCGACCCCGATTGTTACCCGCGCCTCGTGCGCCTCGTGCGCGAGGGTGTTGTCAGCGAACAATCGATCGACGCCCTGGTCGGCCCGCTTTTGAAGCAGAAGTTTCAGCTCGGTTTGTTCGAGGATCCCTACGTCGATCCGGATCAAATCCAGAGCGAGCAGAGGCTCGCGCGGGAGCGGGAGCTCGCCCTGCGCGCAGCGCGGGAGACCATCACCCTTCTGAAGAACGAGGGGGACGCTCTCCCCTTCCGCCTCAAGAAGCAGAGCACGATCGCGGTGATCGGGCCGAATGCAGACCGGATGCTTCTGGGCGGGTACAGCGGGACGCCGAAATATTATACCTCCGTACTCCAGGGAATTCGCGAGCGTGCCGGGAACGATTTCAACGTTGTCTACAGCGAAGGGTGCAAGATCACCGTCGGGGGATCATGGAACGAAGACACTGTGACACTGCCTGATCCCGGGGACAACCGTCTCTCCATCGCGAGCGCAGTTGCCACCGCCCGCACCGCCGATGTGATCGTGCTCGCCCTCGGAGGAAATGAACAGACGTCGCGGGAGGGATGGAGCAG